>JAUILJ010000442.1 GCA_030433055.1 Polyangia bacterium | reverse complement strand
TGCCCGTTCTGACGTTTCCCACGTCCAAGATCAGCGCCAACACTGGCCGTATCCTGGGCCTCGGCGGTTCTCTTTCCCTGGGGCAAACGGTCCCGGTGATGGGCAGCGGCGCCGACGCGCTGCAGACCTTCACCCTGACGGGGATTGCCGGCTACAACCACACGTTCACAGAGGCGACCACGCCGGTGAACGGTGACTTCGAGCGCACGCGCATCACCCCGAATGGGCAGACGGACGTGTCCGACCAGGTCTCCACAGGCTACCTGGCGAAGCATCAGGCGTCCCTGACGTTGGCTGGCACCTTGGGCATCACCAAGACCATCAGCTGGACGAACAGCTTCAGCTGGCGACCGACGTGGAAGTACGACGCGGCTGAGGTCGACTGCGTTCAGACGGTCACCGGGTGTACCGACGTCACCTCCGCCGAGAAGAACCCCACCAACTTCAGCGTGATCACCGTCTTCGCTTCCGAGGTGGGGATGCAGGTGCTGCCCGAGTTCAGCTTCGCCGTGGGTTACGCCAACGGGACGCTGCAGCTCGGAGAAGACGGCGCGCGGCGCAACATCCTGTACAGCCCCGACGCGCGGGTTTACCTGAGCCTGGTCGGTCACATCGACGCGATCTACGACAACCTCTCCGGTCGTCGCGACAGCCAGGGCACTCAGTCCGCTCAGCGCTCGGCGCCCAAGGCAGCCCAGCGCAAGGCGCGCCAGACCGCCAGCCGCTGAGCCAAGAACGCACGCAGCGGCGACCTGGAGTTCGGGTCGCTGCGTAAACGAGCCTCGCTCCACCACCCGCGTTGCGGTGCGTGAGCGGGGCTCTTCTCGTTCTTCCGGCGACGAACCTGACTTAGTGAAGCCGTCCCATAAGCAGCCACGCGGCATCGGCCTGGCGCCCGTGCGACGCGCCTAGCGTCAGATGCCCCTTCGTGCGATCCTCGAGGTGATGTCACGACGCTTGCTACCTTGGGCCATCGCGGTGTTAGGCGTGGGTTTGGCGACTCCCAGCGCCGCTGAGGAGAAGGTCACCAAGACCGATGACGGTGGCTACAAGGTCGAGATCAAGCGCCCCGCACCGACCAAGGCGGACGCTGGGGACAAGGCCGGCGGGGACAAGGCTGACGCCAAGGAGGCGAAGCCGAGCCGCACGGGCGGGTACACGTGGACGGACAAACCCCGCCGCCGCTATCGTGCCACCAAGATTGATCCCAAGTGGGCCATCGCAACGTTCCCAGGTTTTCGCATGTTGCAGGATGGCAGCAGCGAAGTCAGCGTGTGGCTGAGCAAGAAGGTGAACATCGAAGTTCGCAAGGGCGAGCGCACCGTGACCCTCGTGCTCAGCGACACTTACGTGCGCTGGACCACGAACACGTATCCGCTGATCACGACGCACTTCAACACGCCCCTGTCCAGCGCTCGTCTCAAGCGGAGCAAGAAAGGGCAGACGCTCTTGGTGTTGCAGCTCCGCGAGGCAGCGGACGTGAAGTCGCGCCTCGAGGTCGGTCCGAGGGGCACGTCGATCTTGCGGGTCAGCATCCCCGCGCCGCGGCAAGAGTTCGTCAAGGCCGAGCAGCGCGTACCCCTGGCTGTTTTGCCCGCCCAGCGTCGCTGAGGTCCGAGCTCTCAGGGCGTTGGTCTGAACTCTCAGGGCGTTGGTCTGAACTCTCAAGGCGTTGCCTAGCGGCTGTTGCCTGCTCGAGTTGCCTCCTCTGGTCGGCAACCAGCCAGGCTCAGCCGGTTAGTTTTACCGCGCGGAAAGCTGAGGTCGACATCGAGCAGCGTTGTGCCGAGCTCGAGGGCGACGTCGTCGTGCGCCGCGGTCCGCTCACGCTACGAGCCCCGCGGCTGAAGCTCCAGGAGACCGACGCGGGCGTCAGCGTGGAGGGGCCAGGGCGGCTCAGCGGGTGCAGCTGTGAGGCGCCACCGGTAGAGCTCGGATTCGAGCGCGCCGATATCAGCCAAGAGGGAGACGTGGATCTAAGCGGGCCGCGAATCATGAGCGGAGACACGACGTTGTTCTACCTCCCGCGGCTCGCGTTGCGCGGGCCCAACAGCGCCGGCTTGCTGCCTCCTCGCTTGGGTTACTCCGGGCGGGATGGCGGGTTCCTGGGCGTGGGCGCAGAGGTGCCTGTAGGTGGTGCGAGAGGCACTGAGCCCACCCGCGTACGGTTTGGGGCAGGCGCTTACTCACGCTTCCAGCACGTCGCTGACGGCGCGCGGCTGGAGCTCGACGTTTCAGCTCCCAGTGGGCGCGCCCATGCCGCCTGGGAATCGCTGGAGGGTGGTCTACTGGATATCGACGCTCACGGCGCTGCTCGGTCTTCAGACAGCGGTGTGAGCTACCGAGTCGATGCCGCGCGCGGACGTAGAGCGACGCTCGGTCCGCTGCTGTTCGCGAGGGTCATCGCGCCCCAGGATCGCGCGCGGCTCAGCGTCGCCAGCTGGGGTGCTCCCGGGATCTCCGGCTATGCCCAGCTTCGCAGCGATGCGATCCGTGGGGAAACGTATCTGGAGGGGGTCAACGTCGGTGCGGCGTCGGGGTTCGCCGTCGACTTGGCCGAGGGGGACGCGTGGCGCGTTGGATGGGAAGGCGACGTACTCGGGTTGGGAGGGCATCAGCGAGAGCAGCTCGGAGTGTTCCGCCAGGTCCTCGGGGTGCAGACCGGGGCGGCGCTTGGTCCGTTGGCGGTGTCCACGGGCGTGCAGAGCGCGCTCGTGATGCGCGCCGGAGAGCTGACGTTGGGCTCTGAAGCTCCTCAGGTCGGTGCAGGGGCGCCAGAAGATAGGCAGCTCGCCGCTCAGGCGCGTGGGTCGCTGGCGCTCCCGCTCAGTCGTCGCTTCGAGCGCTGGCGCCACTGGGTGGAACCGCGGCTCGAGGTCGCCGGGCAGGTCGGCGTCACGCCATGGGTGCAGGGCGAAGCGGCGCTGGCCCAACGCTTCGGAGGAGCCGCCAGGGGTGAGCCGGAGGCGACGCTCGAGTTGGCTGCGGGGGTGCTGCATGGCGACCTGAGCTCCGAGGTCGACGCTAGATATATCCGCGGGGAGATGCTAGCCGGGGGCCGCTGGGTCGGCGTCAGCGCGTCGAGCGTGGCGCTGGTCAACGGCGACGGCTGGTCAGCAGGCGGCGCGATGGCTCAGGGTGCGCAGCTCAGGCTGGGTCGCGAGACCGGGCTGCACGTCCGCGGAGTCTTCGAGCAGGCGCTTGGTTACTCGTGGCATGGGCTGTACCCCGGCAGCCAGGCGCTGGGCGGAACCGCGCTCGACGCGCCGAGCGCGGCGCCTTGGGCGTCGCCTTACGCCGCGCTGGGGACGAGCGCGGGTGGCGAGCTCTGGCTGCCTCTTGGAGCGCGCTGGGCGACATCGGTTTCAAGCGTGTTCGATCTGGGGAGTCGGGGTAGCAGCGTCTCGACGGCGCCCACCTGGCTCTTCGGGAGCTGGGGAGGGGCTTATCGTCACCCTTGTGGGTGCCTCGCGCTGCAGGCACAGCTGTCCCACCGACTGGGACGTCATACGGGCTTCGACCGCCCGCTGCAGGCCTTCGACGCCTGGCTGGCTTTGGAGCTTTTCGAGGCGCCCCCCGCGGCCCCTCCCACCGTTCACTGACGTCGTGCGCGCCTCGATCTCGCGTGCGCTGGAAACGAACAGCGCTGGAAAGCGCGCTGCCGTGGAAAGCGCGCTGCCGTGGAAAGCGCGCTGCCGTGGAAAGCGCGCTGCCGTGGAAAACGCGCCAACCAGCGCCGAACCGCCCACAGCTCATGAGCGGCGCGAGCACCCCTTCATCGAGCCGCGTGCCCACACCTCAGCGAGCGACGCGCCCACACTTCGTGAAGGAGCGCACAGCCGGGGTGCCCAGAAGGGCTGTGGGCAGGCGTTGCTGCTTCAGGTACGCTTGCCCTGGTGTCGAGCGATCCGACAACAGGGGGAGCGGTGGATCCAGTCACAAGCGTGGATCCGACGACCGCGGAAGCGTTGGTTGGCTCGCGCATCGTGGTTGCCGACGACGATCGCATCACCCGCGATCTGCTCGCCAGCATCCTCAGTTCTCACGGCTTCAAGGTCGAGACCGTGGTGGACGGGCAGGAGGCTGTGGAACGCGTCGCCCGTGGTGGCGTCGATCTCGTGTTGCTCGACATCATGATGCCGCGGCTCAGCGGACTCGAGGCGTGTCGCTTGCTCAAAGGCATGACCAGCGACACCTTCCTGCCGGTGGTGCTCGTCACCGTGAAGACGGACACCGCGAGTCGCGTGGAAGGGCTCAAGATCGGCGCTGACGACTACGTCTGCAAGCCGTTCGACGATCAGGAGTTGATCGCCCGCGTCGAAGCGATGCTGCGCATCAAGAAGCTGCATGATCACGTCGCCAAGGCGCGAGCTCGGCTCGCGGAGCTGTCGATCCACGACGAGCTAACGGGGTTGTACAACTACCGCTACTTGCATGAGCGCCTGAGCGAGGAGTTCAAGCGCGCGGAGCGCTACCACGATCCGCTGTCCTGCATCGTCCTCGACATCGACAGGCTGCAAGCCCTGAACGCGGTGGGCGGGCGTCCGCTGGGTGACCTGATCATCAAGGGCGTGGCGAAGGCCATCACCAACTCCGTTCGCGAAGTGGATGTCGTCTCACGGTTTGGGGGTGAGGAATTCTTGATCGTCCTCCCGAGCACTCACTTCGCGGGGGCTGTGACCGTTGCCGAGCGGATATGGAGAGAGGTGGGCGCGGCGCGCTTCGAGGACTCTGCCCACCGGGCTACGATTTCCGTCGGTGTGGCGCTCTACCCCTCGAGGGACGTGCGGACAAAGGACGCGTTGCTGCGCGCCGCGGATACAGCGTTGGCACAAGCCAAGCGTGACGGAGGTAACCGGATCTGCGTATTCCAGCAGGAGGGCTACCTGTATACGCCTGCTACCGGTGCGTCCGAGGCGCCTGCACGGAGCGAGCGGACGACCGAGCGGGCCTCTGCGGAGAAGCATGACGGAGAGGCTTGATGGGCATGGGGCTGAACGAACAAGCGCCCCGCGCTGCCGGGGGTAGCTTTAGCCGCGCGGATTCGCGCGAGCCAGTGACCGGGTCCAGCTCCCGCCCCACCAGCGTGCTGATCGCCGACGACGAGCCGAGCCTCCGACGCACGTTGGCGCGCATGCTCTCTGCCCGCGGCATGCAGGTGCATACGGCCGAAGATGGCGAGGCGGCCCTCGCGGTCCTGCTGAGCGAGCCCATAGACGTCGCGTTGGTCGATCTGATGATGCCGAAGCTCGGTGGCTTCGAACTGCTCGAGCGACTGCAGAGCCAGGTGATCGAGGTCGAGGTCATCATCATGACCGCGTATGGCGACGTGGAGACCGCCGTGAAGGCGGTGCAGGCCGGCGCGTACAACTTCCTCACGAAGCCCTTTCGCTCCAACGACGAAATCGCGCTTCAGATTGGCAAGGCCGCGGAGCGGCGGCGCTTGCTCACTCGCGCCGCCACCCTGGAAAAAGCCCTGGAGGAGCGCGACAAGTTTGGAGGCTTGATCGGCAATTCGAGCGGCATGCGGGGCGTGTACCAACTCGCGATGGGGGTCGCGAGCACGTCGTCGACCGTGTTGATCCTCGGGGAAAGCGGCACCGGTAAGGAACTCACTGCTCGAGCCATTCACCAGCATTCGGCGCGCGCCAACCGTCCGTTCGTCGCTATCAACTGTTCAGCCATCCCGGAGAACCTGATCGAGAGTGAACTCTTCGGGCACGTGAAGGGCGCGTTCACCGGAGCTACCACGACGCGCCAAGGGCTGTTCGAAGCCGCGGATCGTGGGACCATCTTCCTGGATGAAATCGGGGACTTGCCGCTGCTGGCTCAGGTCAAGCTCCTGCGAACGCTGCAGGAGGGCGAGATCAAACCGGTGGGGTCAGACACCACGCGCTCGGTGGACGTTCGGGTCGTCGCAGCGACGAACGTGGACCTGCGGTCTTTGATCTCCAAGGGGCGTTTCCGAGAGGATTTATATTATCGCCTGAACGTGATCGTGATCCAGCTGCCGGCGCTGCGCGAGCGCATTGAGGATATCCCGCTGCTCGCCTATCACTTCTTGCGCAAATCAGCCACGCGCATCGGGCGCGACGTGCGCCGTATCTCCCCAGAGGCCATCGAGGCGCTGTGCGCCCAGGCTTGGCCCGGCAACGTGCGTGAACTCGAGAACGCCATCGAGCATGCGGTGGTGTTTTGCAAGGACGACACCGTCACCCCAGCTTGCCTGCCGTTCGCGATTCAAGAGGCGCGCGCTCTGTCTACGCCACCCAACTCCAGCTCCAGCTCCAGTGCCGGACTGGAGACCCCGCCCAGCTTCTTCGAGCTGACCTACCGGGACGCAAAGAGCCAGGCGCTGGAGCAGTTCGAGCGAGCCTACTTCACCCACGTGCTCCAGCGGACCGGGGGGAACGTCTCCGAAGCTGCGCGCCAAGCCGGGCTCGATCGCTCGAACTTCCGCCGCGCAACCAAGATGTCAGCACAGAACGTGATGGCAGCTGGTGCAAAGGGTGTTCGTATCCAGGTTGCTGGCCGTTTGAACGGTGCAGAGATGGCTCGTCGTGAGCGTGTAAGCGAAGGCTCAGTGCCACTCCACACACTCCGCGCAGACGTAGACTACCACGCAGCACGTGCCGCACTTCCCGGTGCTGGTATCGTTGGTGTGAAGGTCTGGATTTACAAAGGTGAGAGGAGCTAATCGATATGCTATTGCCGAAGAAGATGAAGTATCGAAAGGTTCGTAAGGGTAAGAATGACGGTGTTGCGTCACGTGGTAACTACGTTGCCTTTGGTGACTACGGTCTCCAAGCGCAGAGCAACAACG
>JAUILJ010000441.1 GCA_030433055.1 Polyangia bacterium | reverse complement strand
TGCCGCCAGCCTTCGCTCACCCGGGCGTAGCCTGCTTCATCCAGGCGATATTGCCCGAGCACGTTCAACCAGTCTTGCCCCGCGGTACCGCTTGTCTGGTGTGCAGCCAGCACCGCCATGACGTTCAGGTCGACGCCCTCGATGGGAGACGTCAGCTCCGGGTGCGCCGCCAGCGCGCGCTCCGCAGCCTGGGACTGGTTCGCCTGGAACGACTGCATCATCGCGTTTTGTGTGTCGACGTCGTCAAACGCGGACATCGCGAGCCAGTTGCCGCCAGGCGTCCCGAAATGCTTGGCCATCGTGATGCGCACACGAAAGAACTGGCCCACGGAGCGATACCCTCGGCGCTGCAGCTCCTGCTCGATCTGAGTGGGGTTGTCCCGCTCGAGCTGCCTGAACGCCTCTTCATCGGCGAAGAACTGCTTGAGCAGCTCATGCTGAGTGCCGAAGTCCCAGCTGGCGCGAGCGAGCGGCCCCCAGTCGTCAGCCCACTCGTCCCGCGTGATGCACTGCTCGTACTGCCCTTGCCAGCGCTTCTGCCCCTCCGAAACCACGAACTGCGCGCCGTCATAGTCCTTGAGCAGCTGCACCTCCGGGTTATCGCGATGTCGGGGCGCCTGGCCCTGGGGGTGAGGGAATACGGGCTCGCCGAAGTAAGTATACATACGCGCCCAGCGCTGACCCCACACCGGCGTTACCCCGGGGATCGAGATCGGTGTGAGCCACGGGATCGACACATAGGACGACTCCGAGTCGGAGAGCAGCTGCTGCTGCGCTTGCTGCGAAGCTCCTGGGTCGCCTCCCCAGAACATCAATCCGAGGATGTAATGATCGCTGAGCTCTTTCCAGGAGGTGTAGGCACGCTGGAGCAGCGTCGCCGCAGGCAAGATATAGCTCCAGGCTTCCTGCTCCTCGATGTAGCCAGCCAGGTAGCCCCAGCCAGCCACCGACACGACGCGCCCGGCATCCCAGGCCAGCAGGCTGCGGTGGCCGATCGCCTGCTGATAGTGCTGAACGAAGCGATACTTCTGCGCTTCCTCGGGGTAATATTGTTCGAAGACCAGGCTCGGACCGTACTGGCTCAGCAGCTGATTGCACGCTGCTCGAGCGCTCTCGTAGCTCTCGCTGTGCCCCTGCTCACGCAGCCACTCCAGGGTGCTGCGCAGCTTCTCCGCGTCTTGCGCGCCCCAGGAGTTGGCCAAGACGTCTCGCGCCGCCGCCACGTGGCCATCGCTCATCTTCGAGCCACCCCCAAGCATGTACGGCGCGTCTTGGTTGATGCGGGCCAGGAGGGCTGACGTGGAGAGGGCCCAGCGCTGCGCGAGGAGCATAGGCCGGCGACGCTAGCATGGCGCCTTGGCGCGTCTACGGGATTCGCCTGGCGCGCACGTTTCGCACATCCGCTGCGGAAACAAACGGCACAACACCACGGGAGCTGCGAGACCGCCCGAGAGGACTCACGCACCAGTCGACTCCGCACGGTAATAGGATCGAAGGTCCTGGACACACCAGCGAACGGCCGCGGGCGGCGCCACGCCAAGGCACCTGGGAACCGCTCGAGCACCGCGTCGGCCCCCTGCGGACGCTGTACGCTTGCGCCAGCCCCATGAAAACACTGAAGTACACGCAGGTTCGGCCAACTCAGCTCGGCGGCGACGGATCTCCGGTAGGCTTGAGCCGACGCTCGTGAGCCGCGCCGCGGGGCTCCGGGCACTGACAGCATGGGAATCTCGAGAATGATGCCGCCAGTGTTCATGACGGTCCTCAGGGGGCACCACCTGCCCGTACGCTTCACGCTGGGAGCCATCGCACCACCAAGCGAGGGCCCCCAGTGACGGCGCTCGGTTCGCGCGGAGGCCCGTCTCCCACGCGTCTCGGCCTCGGCGCGGCGCTGTTGCTCTGCGTCGTCGGGGCTTGCGCCGGCGCGAAGCCGTCGACTCACGAACGCCCGAGCAGCGCGAAGAACACACCCGCACCGGCGGCGTCCGCATCCAGCACCTACCCCTATCTGGAGTTCGATCCTGACACCCGGCCACCGCCGGAGCCTCGGCCTGGCGACGCCGGCGCGAGCACTTCGGACGCATCCGGCGGCGACGCCGGCAAGCCGAAGGTCTATCCGCCTCCGCCCACCTGCAAGGCGGTGGCGACCACCGCACCGCTCAGCGTCGACGGGGGCGAGAAACTGGTGGACAGCCCGAGCGACCCTCGGCTCGTATCCCTGCGGCAATATACCAAGCGACTATTCGCTCGCAAGATCCAGTGCTCGGTCGAACGCAATGACGGACGCTTGTTCAACCTCGATTGCGCGACCTACTACATCAACGCGGACGGCAACGTGCGGCCAGGTGGCGTCGAGGGTCACCTGTTCGAGTTCAACGGGCGTCGCTTCGAGCCGGTGCCAGCGAAGAAGCTCCTTCCCGGCGCGAAGAGCCACGCGGCGGCGCTGCAGGAGGTCTGTGACGCCGAACAACCGGAGCTGTACTCCAAGCTGTGGCTGGGTCGCGAGAGCGTCACCTTCGTCGCTGGGCTGTCCCCAATGGACCAGGGTGGCTGCGAGCTGCGCTACGCCGAGCACGCGGACTGGGTCGGCTGCGGTCCCTTCGCGTACCTGGCGGGGTACGCTCCGCGAGCCCCCGCCCCAGCGCACGCTTTGCCAGAGCCTCTCGGCTGGGACGGCGGACACGTCATGAGTCGCATACCGAGTCAGCGAGCGCTGGTGAAGGTCATCAACTCCCGGCTGGATGCCTTCCGTGCGTCCCTGGGAGACTCAGACACGAGCGAGTGCGAGGTCGAGCTGACCACGAACCAGGTCTTCAGCGCGCGCTGTACGAAGAATTACGAGCAAGCCATGAGCCTGAACTACTCGGTGCAGACGGGAGCCGAGATAGACATCGACACCCTGATCGCCACCGCGGGGCCGCGCCTGGCGAAGGCCGCCGTTGCGGACTGCAACAGGCAGTACCACAAGCAGCCAAAGACCGAATACGAGCTGTTCTCGAAGTCCTCGGTCAGCCTCCACCGAGACGACCTGACGACCTTTCAGATCCGCGCTTCCTCCGTGAATTTCCTCGTAGAATTGGAGCTCCAGTACCGAGACGGCAGCACGTCGAAGCGCTCCGCGACCTGCCGCGCGGCGTTTCCTTCCGCCGGTCTGAGCTTGAAGAAGCTCGGCGCCATCCCCAGCGGGAAGTAGCCCGCCCGCGTTGCTCTTGACGCCCCAAGACCGCTCGGAAACGCTTACCGCATGTCGAGGGGAGTGTGCTCATGGGCGCTGCTCGGTGTCGCTTTGCTGGCGCTGAGCTGCAAGAAGCAGGAGCCAGACACCTACACTGGACCACCAGGGTACATGCATGTGCAGGCGGAGATGACGGTCCAGGCGCAGAAGCTCACGATGGTCGGGTTGATCAAGAACCACGGCATGGAGGAGTGCACCGCACGGCAAGCGGAAGTGAAGGCCGACGTCATCGGCGGGCTGCTCGACTCCTGCGAGGACTGTCTCAAGTCCTACAAGGTCGAGTGCCTCGAGGAACCACCCTACTTCTACGCAGCGACCTTTCAAGACCAGCCGATTCATCAGACCTACACCTCGACCAAGGAAGTACCCAAGACCAAGCTCCGGGATGAGCGTTTCGTGATCTTCGGCGTCCCCAAGGCGACAGCGCTGAAGGTCTGCCAGACCATGTGCAAGTCCTATCGCGAGAAGAACCAGGGCATCGCCGTGACCTGCAACTGCATCGAATCCTCGAACTGACCCGGCGTTCTGCTTGACTCTAGAAACCGGCGCGACTTCAGTTTGAGGGTGGCGAAAATCGAGAGGTCCAAGCTCGTCCTCCTATCCATCCCCGGCATGCTGGCGTGGGGCTTCATCATCGCGGGTTTCGCAACGGACAATCAGTCACTGCTCGGCGTAGGCGGCACGATCATGATCGGCATGGTCGTGATCGTGCTTACCGTGAAGGGGATCCAGGCCTCCAAGGAGAGCAAGGAGCGCGGGGAGCTGTGGGCGCGGGGTGAGCCAGGGACGGCGAAGGTGCTCAAGATCTCGACCGGAGGAGGCGGCATCAACGATCACCCGCTGGTGCAGTTCGAGCTCGAAGTCAGCTACAAGGGCGAGACCTACAAGGGCCTCACCGAAGGCATCATCTCCCAGCTCGCGATCCCACGCATCCAGCCAGGCTGCGAGATCAAGGTCATCGTCGATCCCCAGGACCGCACCAGCATCCTCGTGGACGAAGACCTGACTCCGTACGGATACAGGACTTGACGGAAGCACCCCTGCTCGAGGTTCGGGGACTGACGAAGTCGTACGGCGATCGGGAGGTGGTGAGCCAGCTCGCGCTGACCTGTCGCGCCGGCTCCGTGTTGGGCCTGCTGGGCCCCAACGGCGCTGGCAAGACCACCACGCTGCGCATGCTCTACGGCTTCGTCGAACCAGACGCCGGGGATATCCGCTACCTCGGGCGGGACTTCCGCGCCGAGCGTACGACGCTGAAGCGAATCATCGGTGTGTGCACTCAGGAAGACACGCTGGACTACGACTTCAGCGTCGAGCAGAACCTGCGAGTTTACGCCGGGTATTTCAATCCGCGCGTGCCCAACGTCAAACAGCGCGTCGAGCAGCTGCTCGAGCAGTTCGACCTCACGCAGTATCGACACGCCTCACCCCACGCCTTGAGCGGCGGCTACAAACAACGCCTGCTCATCGCACGCAGCATCGTCCACCACCCACAGATCTTGTTCTTGGACGAACCGACGACAGGGCTCGACCCCGCCGCCCGAGTCGCCGTGTGGGAGCTGGTGGATCAGCTGCGCAAGCAGGGCATGGGGGTCATCCTCACGACTCACTACATGGACGAAGCCGAACGCCTGAGCGACGAGCTGGTGGTGCTCCGTGAAGGCAGGGTCGCTGCGCGAGGGCTCCCCCACGAAGTGCTCGGCAGCCTACTCGGAGAACACGTGCTGACGCTGCGCAGCGATCTCGCAGAGCGCGACCAGGTGCTCGACGTACTGAAGCAGATGGGCCTGCCGACCCACAAGGTGCTGAGCGACTTGCTCGCACCGGTTACCGCGCGGCAACTTGCAGACATCAGCGAGCGCCTACCGGATGTACGTCTGACGGTGCGTCCGCCCAACCTGGACGATTTGTTCCTGGAGCTTTCGCGCGGCACGGGGGGCAAATCGTGAAGTACTGGCTCGAGGTGCTGGACTGGCGCTCACTCGCGGTGCTGCGGCGCAACGCCTTGGTGTACCTGAGCAACTGGCGTACGGCGTTCTTCCCGCCTGCGATGGAGCCTGTGGTCTTCTTTCTGGCTTTTGGTCTGGGCCTTCAGGGCTACGTGGGCGAGATTAATTACCGCGGGGCAACTCTCTCCTACGCCACATACGTGGCGCCGGGTCTGATCGCGTACACGGCGTTCGGCACGCCGTTCTACGAGTCGCTGTACTCCGCCTACGTGCGGATGTTCTACCAGAAGACCTGGGACGGTATCCTGGCCACTCAGGTCGAGCTACCTCACCTGGTCTGGGGGGAGATCCTCTGGGCTGGCGTCCGAGGCTTCATGAACTCGGCGATCGTGTGCGGTGTCTTGGCGGTGTTCGATCTGCTCGGCTGGGTCGAGCTGCGTCTGGCCTGGCTACCCGTATTGCCCTTCCTGGGCATGCTGGCGGGCTTCTGCTTCTCTGCGTTCGGTCTGATCTTCACGGCGGTCGTGCCGTCCATCGACCACATGAACTACCCCGTGTTCCTGATTGGTATGCCCATCAGCCTGATCAGCAACACCTATTTCCCGCTGGAGCCGAAGCAGGCTTGGCTGCGCACTGTGATGAACCTGAACCCGGTCTATCACCTCGCGGAAACGTCGCGCGGGCTCCTGGTCCACGGCGACCCCGGCGGCCACCTGACGTGGCTCCTGGCCTGCGCGGCCGTGGGCCTGCTGCTCTTCTTCAGCATCGCGCACCATTTCACCCGGCGCCGGATGCTCGGGTAGCGCCTCACGCCACGGATAGGCACTCAGTTCACGGCTAGTGCCCGTCTCCTACGCGAACATCCCACCTCGCTCCGCGTCGGAGCCTGGTAAGGTCCCAGGTATGGCGAGCTTCCGTGACTTCCTCGATCTGAGCCCCGACGAGCTGCGCGCGGAGTTGAGCCGCGGGTATCCCATCGAGCCCGAGTCCCTCGACGACTTCGAGTACAAGGGCGTGGCGCTGGGGCTGCCGGGCATCGTGGAGAAGCTCACCTGGAAGAAGTTCATGAAGACCTTCCACCGCGATCCATCCAGCGGAGCACTGCGCGGCTGGAACGTGCGCATTCAACAGTCGCCCCTCGACGACCCGGGCTGGGAGCCCATGCTCAAGCGAGGCGACGTCTTCACCTTTGGGCACTACCAGGTCGTGCCCCTCGACGGCTACAGCGTCCCGGGCCCAGCGCTGAACGGCGGCCTGATGATCGACTACAGCCTTGGCAGGAACAAGAAGCTCGACTTCGTCAACCGCGTGAGAGACCCGCTGGTCGCGGTAGAGAAGGGCTCCAACGCGCTGCTCCTGGGTTGGTCCTACGTCGAGACCGGCCTCAAGAACATCTCCACCCCGAGCTACTTCACGCTAGAGCGGTACCAACCACTGACTCACCGGGCGGCGCCGCCTCGGGATCGCTGAGCGGGCGCGGGTCCCCTGGGCCTCGCATCAGCTAATGCTCGCTCGCCTCGACCTCTCCCGCTGTAACAGGAAGGTCCGAGGCACGCCGCCACAGCCGACGTCACAGCCGGCACCATTGTTCCACAGCGGAAAACCTACGCAGGGTCGTCTTCGACTGCACGCGCCCCGCTGAAGA
>JAUILJ010000440.1 GCA_030433055.1 Polyangia bacterium | reverse complement strand
AGAAGCGATCGGGCAAGTCGCTGTTACCCCCGATGCCGATGCCGATCTCACCGTCGACCAGCAGGTTGTTCTCGAACACCAGATCGTCGGCGCCCCCGGTGTCGTCGGAGCGCATCTTGATGCCCATGCTCGAGGCGCGCGCGATGATGTTGCCTCGGATCACCAGGTGATCGGCGTTCAGGTACATGTCGTGGTTGTAGATGGTGGCGCAGGCCGAGCTTACCTCATCCTCGTTCCACCCGTTGTGATCGAGGAGGTTGTCCTCGATCAGCAAGTTATCGACGTGGCTCGCGTAGATCCCCGAAGGGCGATAGGCCGAGTTGTTGCCGCATGTATCCACATGGTAACTTCTTTCGATGACGTTGCGGCGCAGCTCGATACCGTCGTAGTGCTCTACGTCGTAGGACTGGAGCACCATCTCGCCATACTGGATGTGGCAACCCTCGATGAGCAAGCCGCTGCCACCACCAACGTAGCGGAACGCGCCACCGGATGACCCGTCAAACGCCGAGTCGCCAGGGATCTTAGGGAAGGACACGATCTCCAACCCGATGACGTGGACGAAGCTCCGCGCCTTGCCGTTGTGATCGATGAAGTGCTTGTTCACCTCGACTCGAGGCAGTGCCGTCGACTCGCCGTAGGACGCGATGACCAGCGGGTGCGCCGCGTCCTTGCCCGACTTGAAGCGCCCGAGGGTCTCACCGCGCCACGTATCCCCGCGCTTGAGCAGCAAGAAATCGTTCTCGCCGTCTCGGACCAGGGACGCGCCCTTGGTCAGGGTCTTCACGGCTTTGTCGGGTGAGCTGCCGTCGTTGTTGTCGTCGCCACCACTGGAGCTGACATAGACGAGCGTGCTGCCGCTCCCCACGTCGTAGGTGGTGAAGCCGTCCTCCTCGGCTCGTGTGCCGGAGGTCTCGTCGTCGTCCGCGTTCGCGCAGCCGAGGTCGCTGCCCCAGTCCGTGAAGCCATCGCCATCGTTGTCTATGCCGTCGTTGCAGTCGCCGATCGTGACATTCCCTCCGGAACCGCCGCTACCACCGCTGGCGCCAGAGCTCCCACCTTGCCCCGAGCCTCCCGAGGTACTGCCACCGTTGGCGCCGCTACCGCCGTTGGCGCCGCTGCCGCCGGACGCAGCACTGCCGCCCGATGCTCCGCTGCCTCCGGCGCTCGAGCCACCATTACCACTACCGCCGGAGCCGCCGTTCGCACCGCTGCCTCCACTCCCGTCGCTCGAACCGTCACTGCCACAGGCGACGATCCCCGTCGCGGCCAGAGTCGAGATCAAGAACCAAGGGAACACTTTACGCATGACTGGAATCCTCCACACTCGTCCAGATTGGGGTGTCCGAGCTAAGTCACGCGAGGGGGCCGTGGCGGTTCAAAAAAGACACCGCGAATCCAAACCCATACAGAAAAGCGACGGGGCGCGAACTTTCCACCCCGACGGCGAAACAATCTGAGAAAAGATGGACCGGTTACGTCACGCCGAGTGACTCCATCTGCAGGGCCTGTGCACGCCAAGATCATCCGACTCCCCCAGCCCACCCCCCAAGCTCGAGAGCGCACCTTGGCCGAGCTGGTCGCGCGCGCCCGCGCCGGGGAGGAGCCCGCGCAGTCCGAGCTGTTCCGGCGTCACGTGGAGCGGGTGTACGGCTTCGTCAGGCGTCTGATGCCCGACGCCAGCGATCACGACGACATCGTCCAGGACGTGTTCGTCCAGGCGATGGAGGGCCTGCATCGGCTACGCGAAGCGGACGCGTTCAGTGGCTGGCTACGCGGGATAGCCATTCACATCGTGAAGAACCGCCTGCGCAAGCAACGTTTGCTGGGGCGCCTCGGGCTGCGGCGCTCCCGGTCCGCCCCTCCCGACGAGCTGGCGATTGCCGAACTGGTCAGCCCAAGCGCGCCGCCGGACGTACTCGTCGAGCTCAACGCCGTGTACCGCACCGTGTGCAGGCTGGACCCGAACCTGCGTACCGCCCTGATCCTACGCCGCGTGGAAGGGCTCAGCGTACCAGCGGTGGCCGAACAGCTCGGGCGCTCCCTCTCCACGACCAAACGCTGGCTCGCCTCCGCGGAGAGCCAGCTCGAACTCGAACTGGGCAAGGGAGGCAGCCATGACGCTTGAGGCGCACCTGGCAGAGCCTGAGCTGTCGAGCGAGGAGCGTGAGGCGCTGTGGAGCGGCGTACACCAGAAGCGGCGGGCGCGCCGCCGGCGCCGCCGTGGGATCCGCACGGCAATGTTCGTGGCCAGCCTCGCGGTGGTGGGTGTCGGAGTTCACCAGTGGCAGGCATACAGCCACCGCACGGAGCTCGCGGCGCCGACGCGGCTCAAGCTGCCTGACGGCTCCGCCGTGGTCTCACAGCCAGGGACCGACTTGGAGGTCGTGGAAGGCAGCGTCGATCGCGTGCGCGTCGACTTACGCTCGGGCAGCGCGCACTTTCAGGTGGTGCCGAATCCAGCGCGCCGCTTCTCCGTGATGCTCTCCCGGCACGAGATCCGGGTCGTGGGGACGCGCTTCCAGGTGCGAGTCGATCCCAGCGGGGACGTGAGCCAGGTGGACGTGGAGGAAGGCACGGTGGAAGTGCGACTGCGCGACAGCCAGGTGCTCCTCGCCCGCGTACACGCGGGCAGCCACTGGTCCAGCGACACGGCGCGAGCGGCGCCGAGTGCCTCGGAAGCTCCAAGCGTTGGCGCTGCTCCGAGCAACAGCCTGGAGCCCAGCTCGACAGCCGCGCCTACGCCGCCCAGCGTGCCCAACGCCCAAGGCCGTATCCCCGAGGACGCGCAAGCCGCAGCCTTGTTCGATCAAGCCTCGCGTGCACGGCGCCAGGGCAACTACAAGGCCGCCATAGCAGGCTACGAAGACCTGCTCCGGCGCTTCCCCAAGGATCGACACGCGAGCCTGGCGGCGCTGGAACTGGGGCGGCTCAAGCGCACCCGAGAGGCAGATCCAGAGGGCGCCGCGGACGCACTGAAGGAGGCGGCCAAGGATCGCGAGTTGAACGACGACGCCCTGGCGCAGCTGGTCTTGAGCTACGATCAGGCAGGCGACCAGAAGCGCTGCCTCGCCGCCCAGAACCGCTACCTGGCACGCCACCCCAAGGGGGTGCACGTGAACGAAGTGCGGGCAAGCTGCAAGGGATCCCCGACCAAGCCTCGATGATCCGACTCTTGCGCTCAGCCTCCGTATTGGCGCTGCTGTGCTTGACGGCCAGCGCTGGCGCCAAGCCGACCAGCTCGACCTGCAAACACGGGCCCTGGATCGCCCTCGAGTGGGGCGATGACTGGAGCGCCGGGGAGCGAAGAGCAGTGCTCGAGCACCTGCGGCGCGGTTTTGAAGTCTACGGCGTTTCCGTGTGTGAAAAGTCGACGAAGACACAGGAGCTGCCCCTGGCTGAGGTGAGCTTCAGCTCCGCTGGCAGGGACAGCGTGAGCTTGAGCGTCGACGTGCGCGACAGCGTGACTCAGAAGCGCGTCGGACGGGATGTCGACGTTCGAGGCTACTCCAAGGAGGGCCAGGCGTTGGCCGTCGCCATCGCCACCGAGGAGCTGGTGCGGGCGAGCTGGGTGGAGCTGGAGCTTGATTCGCCTCACAACGAGGAGCCCCCGAAGCGGCGCGTGAAGAACCCCGAGGCGGCCGACGCGGTGCGCCGGGTGAATCAGGACAGCATTCGCAGTGAGCCGATTCGGCTACGCCTCGAGCTGCGCGGCATGCTCGAGACATACTCCGGTGGGCAGACTCACTGGGGAGCAGATCTGGCGCTGCGCCAGGCCCTGGGTAGTGGCTTCGGCCTCGGGCTCGCGCTCGGACCAAGGGTGGCCCTGCGAGAATCCTCGCGCCTGGGCGACGTGACCGCGAGCCTGCTCGCGGGCGAAGCATTCGCGTGGGCGAATATTATCCGCGGGGCAACGGTTGCTCTCGACTGGGAGGTTGGTCTTCGGGGCGGGCTCTTGCGCTACCAGAGCCAGCCGCAGGCGGGTGCGGCGATCACGGAAAACGCAGGTGTCCTGATCGCCAAGACGTCGTTGACGTTGGATCTCGCGCTTGGCTCCGCCTGGTACCTGGGACTGAACGCCGGCGTGGGACACAGCCTGATGGGGGCTACCGCCACCGGGCGTGGCCGGGAACTCACGAGCGTCAGTGGGCTCGAGCTACACGGCGGCCTCGGCTTCGGAGGGCAGTGGTGAGCGATACCGAGCGGCTCGAGGGCGTTCACGCGACGCGACGCGGGGGCATGCGCTGGATGCTCCTGCTGGGCGCGGTGGTGCTCGCCTCGGGCTGCACCGAGCGCTATGAGCTTTTCCCGGGGGCAAATAGTGGCCCAGCGCCTGGGTCACCTGGAGGCGCGGCCCTCGGCGCACATCAGGTGCACTCGTGCTTGGCGCGAGCCGGCGACGCGCAAGCCAGCGCGGGGGTGTGGTGCTGGGGCAGCAACTCGGGCTATGCCCTGGGCCAGAGCGATCCGAACTTGGTGTCGGGGCCGGTACGGGTGCCGGGGCTGGAGCAGAGCGTCGCGCTGAGCCTCGGCGGCGAGTACGGCTGCGCGCTGAGCGCAGCCGGGGACGTCCGCTGCTGGGGGCGCAACGACGAAGGCCAGCTCGGAGTCGGAGAGTACGGCGATCGACAGGCCCCGAGCGCCGCGGCGCTCCCAAGCACCATCGATCGGGTGAGCGCTGGCTCGGGGCACGCGTGCGCCGTGAGCCGACTCGGCGAGCTGTACTGCTGGGGGCTCAACTCCGAGCGCCAGCTGGGGCACGAGGACACGCGGGACAACCAGGCCACGCCGTGGTTGGTCGACGACGTGCAGGACTGGTCCGCAGTGTCCGCAGGCGATGGACATACTTGCGGGATCCGCGCAGGAGGTGCCCTGTATTGCTGGGGTCGCAACACCCAAGGGCAGCTGGGCCTGGGCGATGGCTCCGGCGTACAGTACGGCGCGCCGACGCTGGTAGACGACATCGGGATCTGGAGCTCCGTTACCGCAGGGCAACGAATCGCCTGTGGCATCCAGACCCCGGGGAGCATCTACTGCTGGGGAGACAATAGCGAGGGCCAGCTGGGCGTCGGCGATAACACCGCGCGCTGGACACCGACCCGCGTGGGCAGCAAGAGCGACTTCCGAAAGCTCTCGCTCAAGGCCTTTCACGTGTGCGCCATCGACGCCTCGAACAGCCTCTGGTGTTGGGGTCGCAACGCCGAGGGGCAGCTCGGCACTGGCGACACACAGTACCGTCCCTCTCCCACGCCGATCGAAGCCGGGTCACACTTCGATGAAGTCGCGGTAGGCCGGTTTCACACCTGCGTGCGCCGCCTTGATGGCGCCGTACTGTGCGCGGGTCAGAACGCCGACGGTCAGGTGGGAGTAGACATGCCCGACCGCACCTCGACCTTCACCCAGGTGCCACTACCTTAGCCGACTCAGGTTCGGGGGTGAGGCGCGACGAAGGGCTAACGCCGGCCTTCTATCCGCGTGGTATCCACGACCTCATCCCATGCCTCTTCGTGTCCGTCGTAGTGAACCTTGCACTTGTCGGGCCCCAGCACGTCGACCACGGTGGCGGGGTAGATGGAGTCTCGCCATTTCACCCGGATCTTGTCGCCTTTCTGATACGGGCTCACAGGCGATGCGTTGGAAGCCGAAGGCCGCGGCTTGAGCCCCAGCACCCGCGCGACCTTCTCCGGCGGCGGCGGCGGGCTCACTGACTTTCCGTCCTCGATTCGCCCCTTGATGCGATCCAGCGTGACGTCTTCATCCCAGCGCGCGTCGTAACCGTCGAAGTGCACGCGGAAGCGCGTCTTGCTCTTCTGGGCGATGATGTAGGCTGGATAGTTCTTGCCGTCCCACTCCACCCACACGAACTCGCCGACGCGATACGGCTCCTGGCAGGCGGTGAGCCACAGGCTGAGAAACACTACCCCGAGGAACTCGATCAGTCGGTGCTGACGCGTTCCCCTGCGCCTCACGCTCCCTCCTCGAGCGGTGGTGGCGGCATGCGGGAAACCGGTGGACGGGTTTGCCAGCCAGCGCGCTCCACGGCGGCCTCACGGCCCTCCAACCAGCCGTTCACCCGCTCCCGCGTCGTACGATATGCGTACTCCAGGATCGCTCTCCGCGCGGAAAAGCTTGCCGGATTGTGCATGAACAGGATGCCATCGGTGGGCTCTGGCTCAATCAGGATCACCTCACACTCACCGGCTGCTCGAATGCGAGTCACCGCCTCGACCAAAAGCGCGTGCATCGCGATGCGCATCGCTTGGTTGGCCACCCACAGGTAACCCTTGTCACGCACGCTCGTCTTCTGACCGTGCCCGGTGGGCACGCGCTCCGCCGCGACCGGCACCATCGGGTTCACCACTACCAGGACGTCCACGCCCCGCTCCACGGCTACGTTCAGCTGTGCGAGCTGAGCTGCCCCGGCGTCGATGTAGTGGCGATCTCCGATGCGAACGGGGGAAAAGAACGGCGGAAGCGCCATACTCGCGATACACGCGCGGCTCACCGGAACGTGGTCGAAGCCTGGCGCCCCGAACAGGACCTGCTCCCCCGAGTCCAGATCATGACTCAGGATCAGCAGCTCCTTGGGCATACCATGGAAGGTGTTGGGTACGCTGCGACGGTAGAAAAAATCCGCAAGGAAACGCTCGTAACCTTCCAGGGAGAAGACGCCCGCGGGCAGCGAATCGTACAAGCGGTCTAGCTCCTCCCAGAGCGCAGTCCGCGAGGGCTCCGGCGCGCGCCGAATCAAGCTCCTCGTCCCGTGACGCAGCGCGCGCAGCGCCGTCGTTGCGGTGCGCTGCCACTCGCCGAAATCCGTACGCAGAATGTGTTTCCGTTCCAGG
>JAUILJ010000439.1 GCA_030433055.1 Polyangia bacterium | reverse complement strand
CAGGACGTGGGAAACGATCGACTGACACGGCAAGAGCTGAGCTGGCTACTGGCGCAGGAAGCGAGGGGTGCGGCGAAGGCGCTACGCGAAGGCGTCTCGGCGCTGAGCCAACCGCCGCCACCGATGAGCATCACCATCAAGGAGGGCGACAACGTCGAGTCGACCCTGGATGCGCTCGATGACGCCATCACCCTGCTGAGCGACCTGCAGCAGGCTCCAAGCCGGAGAGGTCGCATCGATTTGGCCGCGCTGCTGTGCGAGGTGGCCCCAGAAGCGCGCATCGCGATGAGCCCCGGCGCCGGGACCGAGGTGTTTGGGGACGAGGCCGGCCTGCGGCGCATGCTCCAGGTGCTGGTCACCGAGGGACACAGCTCGGGGGCGGGTGGGACCCCGGAGCTCTCGATCCGGCGTAGCGGGAGCTGGATCCACATTGGAGTCGAGCTCGGGCCGGATACCGCCGCCACCGGAGGCACCGAGTACCGCTGGCTCAGTCGCATGGCGCTGCGTCACGGCGGGCGCCTCGAGCTGGAGGCCGGCACCCAGTGGCTGATTCTGCCGGCCGATGCCAGCACCGAAGAGATGACCGAGCTGCGCAAGGAGCTCGAACAAGCGCAGCAGCTTGGCGAGGCTTACGCACGCGAACTGGCGGCGGTCTTTGCAGCCGGAGACTTGCCAAAGATCAGCCCGACTCAGGCTCCAGGCAATGAACAGCTTGGTTTCCTGGTGGCTTTGTCCACCGCGCTCGTGCGTCCGCTGCGAGAGATCCTGGGTGGGATTCGCGAGAGCCTGCCCGACAATGAGTCCAAGCAGCGCGATAGCGATCGGAGCGCGGCGGCTTACGTTTCCGCGGGGTATGAGCTGGTCGGGGAACTGAGCCGCGTGAGCGAGCTGCGGCTGGAGGAGCACCGGGAGGACGTTGACCTGGTCAGCCTCAGCAAGTCGGCAATCCAGGCAGCGGAGGCACGCGCTTCGCGCCACGGCGTGACGCTGGAGTTCGAGGCTCCCGAGGCGCTGTCCGTCAGCCAGCGTCCGTCCGGAGTGGAGCTCGTGGTCCGCGCCTTGCTGGACCACGCGATCGCGGCGACCCCACGAACCGGCACCGTCAAGCTGACCCTCCACAAGCGGGGGGGAGGCGTGCGGATCAGCGTGCGCGATGGGGGTCCCACCGTCCCCGCGTCGGCATTCGACGAGCTGATCGCGGGCCGCGTCGACCCGACATCGGTAGGTCGACCTGCGGGGCTGTGGTTGCTTGTAGCTGAGTGTGCTGCGGGCGCGATTGGCACTGAGCTCCGCATCGCCGAGGGCGGGAACTTCGTGGTGGAGCTCGACCTCTTGCCCCCGCCCTCATAGGCGGGGCGCGAGAGCCGGCCACCGCAAAAAGGTTTGCCCGTTTGCTGGGCGTCCCGGCTATGCTTTCAGAGCATGCGAATTTTGGTGGTCGAGGACCAAGACTCGATCCGTAAGATGATCGAGGCGCTGGTGCGGGCTCGGGGGTACGAAGTCGTGGCTGTGCCAAACGGCGCAAAAGGCATCGACGTCGCAACCACGGAGCCTCCCGATGTCGTGCTCCTGGATCTGATGCTTCCAGGCCAGTACGACGGCTTCGAGGTGTGTCGTCGGCTGCGCGCGAACCCGACGACGAAGGACGTGCCGGTGGTGATCATCAGCGCCCTCGACGACAAGGAGTCGCGGGCGAAGGCCTCCGAGGCGGGTGCCACGGCCTACTACACCAAGCCCTTCAGCCCCATCGCCCTGCTGAAGGAAATCGACCGTCTGCGCGATCTGCTCAACGCTGGCTAGCGCAGGGCGCCGGCGCGTCGGTTTCGCGCGGAAGCGATTATAGCCCGTGCGAGACCAGTCGCACGGGCTTCGTCCGCTCCACTGCGCGCGACGCCAACTCCGGCTCTGGAAGCGGCGAGGCGACGCTTGAGCTCGACGGTCAGTCCAGCAGGTTGAGCAGCTTCTTCGCTCGGTCCGCTGCGGCGGTCATGATGCCGGACGCCTCGGCACTCGGGATGTGGAGCACCTCACACAGCTGCTCGAGCATCTTGAGTTCACTGTCTGCTTGCTCGCCGTCGATGTACGTCAGCAGCACGGCGTGCTGAAGCAGCGCGCGCCGGTCGTCGTAGCTCAACTGCGTCACGGGCACGTCTTCAAGCTTCTTCTCGGTAGCAGCGTAGGTGCGGATCTCCGCAGCCTCACTCTTGCTCGCACCGAAGGCCTCGAGCAGCGCTTCGATCACTTCCTTCTCTTCTTCTGCCACCCGGCCATCGGCCCATGCGACCGCGCAAAGGCCCTTGAGAATCGCCATGTTCTGGTCGTGCATGGGCCTGAGAATCGCATACCTCTGACAGACGTCAACGCAACTCGACCTCCACCACCGAACCTGGCTTGAGGCGAGCTGCGGGAATCAGCTGAGTGCCCCCGCGCAGCTCCGCGACCCCTGGACGCGCGGCGGCCCCCGCGCTCCCCGGCGGCGCGCCTCGCTCATCCCTGCCGCTGGGCGCCGACGCGGCATTCCCCGGCTTCGGCCGCGCTTGCTCCCAGCGGACTTCCAGATCTTCCCCGCACGGAACCGCCAGCGGTTTTTCCGCGGCTGCGACCCTCGGCTCGTCTCGTCGGTCGACGCGCTGCACCGTGACGTCCTGAAAGCCTGGACCAAACTTCAAGCTCAAACCACACACGCCGCCTCCGCTGCCACGAAAGAAGTCCGGCGCGAGCAGCCAAACTCCGATCACAGCGAGGCCGAGCAGCATCAGAGAGAGCTTCGCCCCACCGCCTGGTGCGCTGGTATTCATGAAGCAGTGTGGCCGGTCAAAGCTGCGCCCGCAGCAGAGCACGCGCTGCTCGGTCGCCGGGTTCTCGTCAGCGGTACTCGGGAGCGATAGGTGTGAGGTCCAGCCCAACCATGGCCTTGAGCGCACGACTCAACTCTTCGTCGCTGCGCGTCTCGGCCACCTGGAACCCGCTCAGCAGCTCACGCACGTCACTCCTGCGGTCACGGACACGACTGGAGCCCGGTACGGCGGGCGCGCATGGCGCAGCCTCTGCCAGCTCGCCCTCGGCCGGCCCTTCCAGATCCCCAGGCAGCACCGACTCCTCTTCGAAAGCCACGCGGAATGGGTCATCGTCCGCGGCCACCGCTGGGACTCGCTCCGTCGCGTCGCCCTCTGCGAACACCAGGCCGTCCGAGCCGGCTTCCAGCCACTCCGTGTCTTCGTCGATCTGTCGCGCGATCCGCCGCGCCACCACGGGCTGGGGCGCGGTGACTTCCTCGGGCTCCTGATCCAAGCCCGGGTAGGTCAAGTCCGGCACCTTGGGTGGCGGAGGAAGGCTCGGCTCCTCGTTCATCCAGCGCGGAGGCGCTGGATCCGTACGACCGGCGACCTGAGTTTCCGGATCTGGTCGTTCCGAGCCACGGGGAGACTTCGGCTTTTCCACATGCAAACTTGCTTGCCTGCGAATCTTCGGCTCCGCCGGTCGGCGATCGGCGGTCTCGACTTCACGTGCTCCACGCCGTTTCGACTTCTGACGCCGGGGCTCGGCTACCGGGCGTCGTACCTCGCGTGCGCCGATGGTTTGCTCGGCGAGCATCACTTCGCGGTACAGCCGCGACAGCGCTCGACGGGCGGCGGCCCGGTTGACGGGAATGAGCGCCGCCTCTAGCTCGCGGATCAGATCTGCGACATCGGAGCTCTTGCGCGTAGCCCGGAGCAGCGCCGGAGGGAGCGGACGCGACACACCGAGGAGCTCACCCAAACTCTCTCGAAGCAGGTCCGCAGCCAGCTCGCTGTCGCAAGCGACGCCATGCTCCACGCTCACGGAGCCACGCTCGTCGAGCACGAGATCCACCGACTCGAACTCTCTTGGCGCGCGCAGCAGCTGGTCGGCCGCGAGCAGGATCAAGTAGCCAGCAACTTCGCCCGCCACCGAAGCCTTGCGCGCTTCGCCGGCCACGACGATCTGTTCCAGATTGACAGTCATTGATGGTCCTCTCTGACGCACACACCGCGCGCTCTCAAATACTGCTTCGCCTCGCGAATCGAGTGCATACCGTCATGAAAGATCGAAGCCGCCAGAGCCGCGTCGGCTCCGGCTTCCACGAATCCCTCTCGCAGATGTTCCAGCTCCCCGACACCTCCAGAGGCGATTACGGGGATCCCCACGGCATCGACAACCGCGCGAGTCAGGGGGATGTCGTAGCCAACCTGGGTGCCGTCCCGATCCATGCTGGTGAGCAAGATCTCTCCAGCCCCGCGTCGCTCCATCTCCGCGGCCCACTCGAGGGCGTCGATGCCAGTCGGCTTTCGACCTCCGTGGGTGAAGACCTCCCAGCCCTCAGCTCCGTCGCTGCGCCGACGCGCATCGATCGCGACAACGATCGCCTGGGCACCGTAGGCGCCCGAGACCTCTTCGATGAACTCAGGTCGCCGCACCGCCGCAGTGTTGATGCTGACTTTGTCCGCGCCCGCATGAAGCAGAGCTCGAACGTCATCGGCAGTGCTCACTCCCCCCCCGACCGTGAGGGGCGTGTAGACCACGTCTGCAGTGCGACGAATCACGTCCAGCAACGCGCTGCGCGCCTCGTGACTGGCGGTGATATCGAGGAACGTGATCTCGTCAGCGCCGTCGGCGTCGTAGCGAGCGGCGCACTCCACGGGGTCGCCAGCGTCGCGAATATTGACGAAATTCACCCCTTTGACGACGCGTCCGTCGCGCACGTCGAGGCAGGGAATGATGCGTTTTGCCAACATAAGCGGTGTGGGGCGATGGTCTGGCCAACGCCTGCCATACCCTCCCGTCACTGATTGGGCCAAGCTCTGGGCGGTTCCGCATCGGTGACCGCCAAGTGCACCTGCCGAGACGACCGGATCGCCTCACGCTCGCGGGTCCTCCGCAAATCCACCGCGAACACGAAACAGGGCTATAGTGCGGGGCGATGCGGGTCTGCCCCAGCTGCGGGAGCACGAACGAGGCCTTCGCGGCCGCGTGTGTGGTGTGCGGAGGTTCCCTCGACGGAGCGCCAGAGACCCGGCGACCGGCTCAGTCGGAGCTCGCCCAAACACGGCTTGGGGTGCCCTCCGTTTCCGAACAACGAGGCACCGCCGATCAACAGCCTCAGGCGCCGGGTGCAGGTTCGGGGGTGAGGAGCGACGGCCCCTCGCAGGATGCTCCCAAGATGAACCTCGGGGGGACTCAGCTGCTTCCCCCCCAGCAGTCATCGGCCGCTCCCACCCCAGTCGACCCTTCGGAGACACCTGAGCCAGCCGCACCTCAGCCAGCCGCACCTCAGCCATCTTCACCTCAGCCAGCCGCACCTCAGCCATCTTCACCTCAGCCAGCCGCACCGCCGGCGCAGCCGGGCGCAGGCCCTCAGGTCAATCCGAACCTGATGCGCACGCAGCTTCAATATGACACCCCGAGGAGCGAACCCGAGGCCGCGCCGCCCCCCGTCGTCACGAGCCCGGCGCTGAGCAAGGCCACCATGCTCGGAATGCCGCCGGTGTCTACGGGATCCGCACCGGCGTCTCCCCCAGGGGATCCCAACCTCGGCAAGGCCACCATGCTTGGGATGCCACCGGTCTCCAGGGGACCGGGAGCGGAGTCTCCGCAGGGTGATCCCAACCTCGGGAAGGGCACGATGCTCGGCATCGCGCCGGTGGATCCGGCGCAGCTCGCGGCACAGGCCGCCGCGGTGGAGCACGCTCAGCAGCGCAGCGCCAACGCAGCTGGAGCCAACGACGCCGCAGCTCCCAGCGCCGCAGCTCCCAGCGGCGCCGCTCAAGTGCTCAGTGAGAAGCGCACGATGCTCGGCGTCGCCATGCCAGGGATCGCACCCACCGGAAACGGCCCGCCGGCCTCGGTCAGCTCGGAGAAGCGCACGATGCTCGGCGTCGCCATGCCGGGGATCGCACCACTGCGCCCCGGAGAGGGCGCCGCACCTGCGCCGGCGCACTACGCTGACGTCCCGGCTCCTCAAGCGCTACCCGAGATGGCGCCCGCCGCCTCACGCGGCAGGGCCATCTGGCCCTGGCTGTTGGTCGGGCTCGCCATGCTCATCTTGGTGGGCGGCGTGGGCCTATGGTTTGTACTGCGACCAAGCACCCCGATCAGCGCGCGCCTGGAGAGCACTGACGACGGGAAAGAGCGCCTGCTGTTGAGCTGCCTGGCGTGCGCTGATCAGAGCAAGGTCAGGCTTGCCTCAGGCGGCGAGGAGTCCACGTTCTCATCGGGTCAAGCCAGCCTATCGTTGGCCGAGCCGCTCAGCGTAGGTGACAACGAGCTCGAGCTGGAGTTCACGCCTCCGGGCGGCAAAGCGGAGACCGTCCACCTACAAATCCCCGTGGATTATCGCGTCAAGGTCGATGTCGGAGGGTTTCAGGAAGACCCACCGAAGCTGGCGCTCTCGGTCGAGGCACGACCGGGTACCGAGGTAGAGGTCGAGGGCAAGGCGCTGGAGCTGGACGACGAAGGCAAGGCGCGCTGGACCGAGGACGTGAGCCAGCAGCTCAGCGGTCCAGCGAAGGGTGTCGAGCGCCTGGAGCGCGAACTCAGCTATCGGGTAACGCCCCCCGACGGAGTCGCCGAGTCGGGCAAGACCAAAATCCAGATCGGAATTGCACCCCTCGTGGTGGAGTCGCCCCTCGAGAGCATCACCATCGACAAGCCTCGTTTCTTGCTCGCGGGTACCACACTACCCGGGGTCGAGGTGACGGTCGCAGGCCGTGCGATCAAGCGCCACCCCGACGGGTCCTTCTCTCAGGTGATGAACGTGTCCACCACCGGAGAGACCACGATCCGAGTCAAGGGCTCGATGGACAAGCACGCGCCCCGCTTCATCCCGGTGCAC
>JAUILJ010000438.1 GCA_030433055.1 Polyangia bacterium | reverse complement strand
GCGGTAGACCGGCAGAAACAGCTTGTCTCCGCCGAAATACTCCACCGTGAGCAGGTCCACCAACGTGCTGCCCACTTGTTTGTGCTCGAGGCCGAGGTAGCGCCCGATGCCGTGCTCCACATGCACGATGAAGTCGCCGGGGTTCAGCGCACGAAGATCCTCGAGGATACCCCGAGTTGTCTTCTTCTTGGGCTTGTTGCGGTGGGCGCGCTGACCGAAGACCTCTTCCTCGGTGACGATGGCGAACCCTTCCAGTGGTGCGATGGCGCCACGGGCAAGCTCCCCCACCTCCACGGACAGGTCCACGCCGCGGTGTTTGAGCAGCTGCCCGAGCCGATGGGCCTGGGTCGCCACGCGGGCGGCGATGCTCACGCTGAGCCCTGCTTCGCGCCAGCGTTCGATGCGCTCGACGAGCGGGTCGAGGGCCGTTTGACCACCGCCCGAGTGGCGCGCTTGCTTGATCGCCTGGGAGAGCTCGCTCTGGTCCTCGAACTCGACGCTCGGCGCGTCGATCGGCGCCTCGGCCAGATCGGACAGGGGCCTGCCCTGGTTGCCGCTGATCCCCGAGCTGTGCAGCGAGACCAGGTGGCGCTGACCGAGCGCTGCTTCCAGGTCGGTACGGTCGTTGAACAGGGCATCCACGGGGAAATGGGGTTTGCTGCCCATGCTGAGCTCGCCATCCAGGGCGCGCTCGAGTTCCCGATCGATGGTCTCGAGCACACGCTCCGGCTGCTCGAACACCACCACGGCGTCCTGAGGCAAGTAGCTCACCAGCGAGACCAGCTCGCAGAAGGCCGGCAAGTAGGCTTCAGCGCCGAAGAACGTGGTGCCGAGGACGATGTCGTTCACCAGCACTCGCGCCTTGGTGGATGGCAGGTTCACCGCGTCGCAGAGGTCCCGCAGCGCTTCGCTCGCTCGCGCGCTGCGCTCGGGGCTCAGGATGGTCTCCCGCGCGGGCGGTAGGCTCAGGCGCTCGTACTCGCGCTCGCCCGTGCGCTGATCGTCGGGGTCGAATCCGCGCATCCGCTCAACCCGATCGAAGTCCAGCTCGACGCGTACGGGTTCCTTGGTGCCGGCTGGCCAGACATCGAGCAAGCCGCCACGTAGCGCGAAGCTCCCTGGGTCCTCCACGACCGGGGCGCGCAGCCAGCCCGAAGCCGCGAGCTGCTTGGCCAGCGCCTGGGTGTCGACGCTAGCCCCCAGCTCCAGGGACAGCGTTGCCTCACGGATCAGGTCGGCGGGTACGGTCTTGCGCACGAGCGCGCTGGCTGGCACGCACAGGGTCGACCAGGCGCCGGTGCAGAGCCGCGCCAACGTGGCTGTTCGGCCCATGGCGGCGCGCCGGTCCTGATGCACCTCGGCGTATACGTCGCCCTCGGGAGGCACGAAGAGCAGCGCGTCATCGACCCGCCGTAGAGGCTCGGCGCCTAGAGTCGGTGCTCCCCGGAGGAAACGAAGGTCCGCCTGCGCGCGGCTCGCCGTCTCGATGTCGGGGCAAACGTGGAGCACCCGCCGACCGTGCTCTGCTACGCGGTGACTCAGCAGCGCAGGTGCGAGGCCGACGGCGCGCACCGCGTGAGTTCGGCGGGAGTCACTCTCGGAGCCCAGCGCTCGGGCCGCGAGCTGGCTCACGCTCAGGGTGGGACGTTCGGAGGCGATCACGATCGGGCTTCACCCCATAGCAGCTTGGGGCGGCTTGTCGTTTCAATCGTCGGTAGAAGTTCGTCAACGGGCGGGCTAGTTGCCCTGTTCGGTACGTCGCTGTCTCGCCGCCAGCAGGTGGTTGCGAGCGCGCAAGCTCCACTCCCCAGACGGGTGCGCCTCCAGGTGCTCGGCAAAGGCGACCGCCGCCAGGCCGTAGTTGCCATCGCGATACAGCACCGTGCCTTTCGCGAAGGCGATGGGATAGTCAGGCTGTCGCTTCCCCACGACGTCGAGGGTTGCGAGTTGGTTACGCGCTCTCGACCGCGGATCAGAGCCTTCGGGGTGCTCGAGCAGGAAGCGCAGCAGCGCGAGCCACTCGTTCGGATGCAGCGCGAACTGAGTCTCCTGCTCCAGCTGAGCGACGTTGTTCCAGCGCGCCTTGAACAGCATCATCGCCTCCGTGTCCGTGCCCACGAAGCGGCCCTCGGCATACCAGGGGGCGTGAGCGGTTGCGCTCTCGAACGAACCGCCGAGCTCCTCCACGTCGGCTTTGGGTCCGCGACCTCGCAGCGCCGCGACGAACAGCTCCGCCTGAACCGCCCGCAGGCGCAACAGCTCTAGGTCGGCGGACTGACCTCGAGCGCGTCGAAAGCCGCCCACCGACCCTCGCAGATCCGCGAGCCGATCGGCGAGCCCGGCGGCAGGCATGCCACGGGAGGTGTACTCCGCCTTTCCGAGTTTTCGTAGGTACTCGCCCACGGTTCGGGCCTCGAAGCTCAGCCCTGCGGCGCGCGCTTGCGTGGCCAGGGCGTGTTCGGCGTGCAGATCCTCCCTGAGGTCGTTCGCGTCGACCCGCGGTAACGGAACGTGATCAGGCGGTACCGGTCGAGGGACGGCGATCAGCGCTGACACCAACGCAGTCAAGACGAGAATGGCACCGACTTGCCAGCCCTCGAGGTGCCGCGCGAGAGCGGTCCGTTTCGGCACGGCCGAGCGCGGTTGTTCCTGCTGCTCCGGGTGTTTCGTTCCCAACTCACCCGAAGCATCGGACATCGAGCGGGTACTGGCTAGCAGGCTCCATGCTTGCGTCAGGGGCGCGATTGGGATTCTTGGCGGGGGTGAGTCGCGCCTCCAGCTGACCGAGCCGGTACCCTCGACGACTTCGTCGCACTTACACTGTGAAAGCCCCGCTTCCGGTAACTTCCTGACATTGTTGTTGCTCGCAGGGCCTAGGGGGCGACAATGAGCACAACCGTGGACGACAAGCGCAAGCACCCCAGAGCTCCCTGTAACCTTTACGTCAGCCTCACCCTCACGGGTGGCGAGGGCACCGTCGAGGGCACCGCGAAGGATATCGGTCCCGGTGGCATGTTCATCGAATGCGCCGCCACAGCCAAGTTCGGCGACTCCGTGGAGATCAGCTTGAAGCTTCCGGGCATGGAAGCGGAGTCTCGCCTGCCCGCGGTGGTGCGCTGGTCGACGTCTTCAGGCTTTGGGGTCCAGTTCGGTTTCCTCGGGGCAAGAGACACGCACGCGATCACGCAGCTGATGAAGCAGTCCCACTGAGGTCGCCCTGCGCGGCCACGCTTGATCCCTCGCGACGTGAAGCGCTGATTCGCGGCGCGTTGGACAAGGTCGCGACGCGACGCGAGGACCGTAGGTCACCTGGTCGAGTGACTCAGTCGACCAGCGTGCATTCACCGACGTCGGGGGGATCCCGATCGAAGTGCACACAGGTCTGCTCTGGATCGGCGCAGGGCCGCGGTTGATCAGGAGCGAGCTCCACGGCGTGGCATAGCGGCGTGCAGCGACCGCCAACGCAGGCATGGCCAGCCACACACGGCTCTTGCTTGCTGCACTTCGCGCCGGTGGTCGCGCTGCCCTCCGGTGCACAAGCCTGTTTCCCCGTTGGGTCGACGAGCTGACAGGTGCGGCCGGGTGCTTCGCTGCAGCTGTTCGAGTCCAGCACGCTGCAAGTTCCCACAGGGAAACACAGGTCCAGGTTCGCCTCAATGGCGCTCCCATCGGGTAGTCCCAGCTGATATTGCCGGATGCAGCTCTCACCGGAAGGACAGGCCGTCCAGTCACCGCCACAGCATTGCGTGCGGCACTGGCCCGCAGCGCACAGGGTGCCGGCGACACATTCACTGGACGTCGTGCAGTCTTCGCCAGCCGACTTGCTCCCGCTCGCGCCGCAGCGAGCCACGGCCTCACCACCTTCCAGCGCCGGGCGACATGCCTGGGTCGCGCCGCAGCCACTGTTCGTCTGGTAGTTGCAGTCTCCGCTGCCGCACAGCGTTGGCCCGTCCGGCGGATCCTCGACGCCTCCACCACCATCCAGGATGACGGCTGGCACACCAGCGTCCGCCTCGGGTTGCTCCGTGGAGCCACCGCCACACGCTGGGAGCGCCAATGAGAAGAGGCTGAAGCGGATCAACCAGCGGGAAGTCGGAGGCAGCATGAATACGGGGGTTGGATGCGGGGTGGGTTGGAGGAGTTCATAGCGTCATCAGCCAGATCCAGCCAATCGCGCCCAAGATCACCCACAGCGCAGCGAGCGCCAGCATGCTCCCAATGAACCACTTGAGCCGCTGCGCGAGCTTGGGGTCGCGCGGTTCCGCGCCCCGCCGGGTGGAGGCTGCCCAGGCCCAGGGCAACGCCGTGAGGTGGGGAACGATGAGGGTCGCCAGGGCGCAGGCCAGAACGAACTCCATCACGATTTCCATCTGCGCCGCTGCCAGCGCGTCGAGCTGAAGATCTTGCGCGACCTGCTGCAGCAGCTCGGAGTGGGCGCCGCTCGCGGTTGCCTGCTTCACTTCCTCCCCCCGGACCATCAGCGCGAGGGGGATGGCGGCCATTGCGCTGATGACGCCCACCGGATACGCGCTCAGATGCGCCAGCATGTAGCGCTCCCCGAACCAGCGGAGGCGCAGCCAGAGCGATGGCTTGCCTGGTGCATTCTGCTCTGCCGGCCCCGAGAGTTCTTCCTCGCACTCGGGCGTTTCTGTATGGGTTTGCGGGGTCACCGGGATACGCGCGGCTTCGTCGTGGTGGTGGGTGATTCAACTCGCGGCCGCGAAGCCGACGCATCCAATGCTACCATCCAACCATCGTTGGTTCGCGCCTCCAGGGGCGCGCCGGTTGCTTGTTTTGCGCCGAGCTGGCGCTTGTTTTGGGGAGCGGCGCTGAGGTGCAGGCCGCGTCGGAGGTGTGCCGTGGATAATCGTAGGCTCGGAAGACCCAGCGCGGGTGGAGTGTGCCGCGCGCTGCGGACTGGCTTTGGTCTGGTAGCGGTGTCCCTGGCGGGGCTCGCGGTGGCGTGCTCGGCGAGCGACGGCAGCAGCGGCAACGGGAGCGGTGGCAGCGCAGGCAACGGCGGAACCGGCGCCTCTGGTGGCAGCGCAGGCAACGGCGGATTCGGTGCCACAGACGCCGGAGGGGGCACGGGAGGCCTCGACCCGGACGCTTCATGCGGGAGGTTCACGGCAGAGGCTCATCAGATCCCTGCGGCAATGCTCGTCGTGCTCGACCGCAGTCGCAGCATGACCACGAACAGCAAGTGGCCGACGGCGCAGCAGGCCATCGTTCAGGCTATCGATAACGATGCATTCGACGATCTCTCTCTGGGCCTCTTGGCGTATCCATCGGGCGTCGTGACCGGGCCGGCGTGCCTGCTCAACCTGCCGGTTGCTTGCGGAGTGAGCGCGCTGCCCCAGGTCCCAATCGGCCCGACTGACAAGAACAAGTCGAACTCCGGGACGGGCTCGCGGGCCGCGATCTATCAGTGGCTCGTCAACAACAACCCCGACACCGGGGCTGCGGACGCGAGCCCGGGCTACGAGGCACTCCGCGTGGCCATCAACTCGCTGCGACAGACCTCGATCAACGGCAAACGCATCTTGATCTACATCACGGATGGTGGCTTCGGCTGCGCGTCGGTCAGCGCCCGCGGAGGCTACACCGATGCCAATGGTTGCCAGGACTGGGAGTACCCCGACTCGATCAATACGTTGCTCAACGCTGGGCGGACGGATACCACCGCCCCCGTGGATACGTTCATCGTGGGCGTGCCGGGCTCGAACACCAACGGTGGATCGTCTGGAGGGATCGACGCCGCGCCCTACTCGATGCGCCTGGCGCTGAGTTCCTACGCGTACTCAGGGGCGCCTGACTACGTACCCACGGACTGCGACGGCCGGACCTTTTCGCAGGCCGGCGCAGACCCCAGCGTGCCGTGTCACTTCGACATGACCCAAGGCAATTTCTCTATCAACGAGCTGGCGCAGGCCATCTCCGACATCCGAGGCCGGGCCCTCGGTTGCACCTTTGCGCTGCCAGATCCTCCCGTCGGAGAAACGCTCGACCCCGGGGAGGTCAACGTGAACATCACCCTCGATGGCAGCGCAGGATCAGTCCCGCGCCGCTCCGACAGCGGCGATAGCTGCGAGGCCGACGGCTGCTGGGACTACAACGCTGACGGAGACGTCGAGTTGCTGGGCAAGGCATGCAGCGATCTGAAGGGCGCGGCCAGCAGTCAGGTAGACATCCTGGTGGGCTGCAAGACCATCGTGAAGTGACTCTCTGAACGGCGAAGCAGGGTTCGCTTGACCTCACGACGACGATGGGAAAAAAGGCGAGACACAGGAGTAGCCATGGCCGACGTTCCCGAGACCCCCAGCGAATTCTTCACCAAGTACGTCCCCACACGCTTCGCCGCAATCAGCGAGGCGCTGGCGGGCAAGAGCTCATCGGGCTGCATCACCTTCCGCGTCACCGACTCGGGGGAGTGGAGCCTGCGGCTCAAGGATGGCGATCTCGTGATCGATACTGGGATGGGGGAGGACGTGATCATCCAGGTCACGCTCAACACCGCTGACTTCGCGGCACTGCTCGTCGAGGGCGCGCGTCAGCAAGAGGCGAAGGACCAGAAGCCCGAGAATCAGGTGATGGCGCTGAAGGCGATCACCATCGATGAGACTCGGGCCAATCAGGTACGTGGAGTCCCCGGCAGTGTCAGCCTGGTGATCGCCGACGGCGACGACACGCGTCGCGTGACGCTCACCCCAGGCAGCCAAGAGGCCAAGGTGGAGAACCCTGACTGCAAGCTGAGCTGCCAGATGAACGACTTCGTCGACTGGCAGGAGGGCAAAATCCAGCCGATGCAGCTGGTGATGACCGGCAAGATGCGGATCGAGGGCAATGCCCA
>JAUILJ010000437.1 GCA_030433055.1 Polyangia bacterium | reverse complement strand
GACGCAACAGGGGACCACTGGGTGCCCGGGCGCGCTACACCGGGCTCGTGGCCAACCCAGAGAACGCCGGCAAACGCCTGACCCGCCAGCTCCTGCGAACCATCCAGGACTACGAGCTGATCGCTTCGGGCGATCGTGTCCTGGTCGCGCTCTCCGGTGGAAAAGACAGCTACACGCTGTTCGATCTCCTGCTGCAGCTGCGACCGGTGCTCCCGGACTGCGAGCTGATCGGCGTCCACCTGGACCAACGTCAACCTGACTACGACGGAGAGCCCCTCGTCCGGTGGCTGCGAGAGCGGGGCGCTCGTTTCGAGATCCTGAGTGAAGACACCTACTCAGTGGTGAAGGAGCGCGTGCCCGAGGGCGGCACCTACTGCTCCATGTGCTCTCGGCTGCGTCGGGGGATCCTCTACACCGCTGCCGAACGCTTGGAGTGCAACAAGATCGCGCTGGGTCACCACCGCGAGGACGCGATCGAGACGCTGCTCATGAACCTGTTCTTCAGCGGGCGCCTGCAGGCGATGCCAGCTCGTTACCGTACGGATGATGGTCGCTTCGAGGTGATCCGGCCGCTGATCGAGTGCGACGAGCCAAGCATCGTGCAGTACGCGGAGCGCCGCGCGTTCCCCATCCTGCCGTGCAACTTGTGCGGTTCCCAAAGTGGACTGCAGCGGGAGGAGATGGGCCAGCTCATCACCACGCTGGAACGCAAGCACCCGAATTTGCGCTCCGTCATGCTCGCTGCGCTGAAGAACGTGAGCGCGACGCACCTGCTGGACCGAGGGCTCACCAAGGCCCGCACAGCGGCACAGCCCGCGGCTGAAGTCGGCACCAACCCGGACACCCCGAGGGCGCACCGGGCGCTGCCCATACTGCGGGGCTGAGTCAGTCCTGCTGGACGGCGACGGGCACGCAGGGCGCGTCAAACACCGGCATTCCGGCCTCCATGCCCCCGTCCTTGTTCGTCCCCAAGCTGGTCGCGGCGAGCGTCAGGGGGCTGTTGGTGAAGGCCAAGAAGACGCACATCTCCTGGTCACCAATGCCGTAACCGACCGTGTCGTCTCGCGGATTGTCGTACTCACAGCTGAGCTTGAAGCCGGTGGCACCGTCGAAGTGGCGCGGTGGATCGAGCTTGGCTCCAAGCGGCGTACCGACGCCACCACGCGTCTCGAACACCGTCTCCCCATCTCGCTCTCCCCCGATCAACCCGAGCCGCAATCCTGAACCGAGCGCGTGGTAGTGGGGCAACACGTAGAAGATGTCGAAGCTCGGATCCTCCCCAAGCTTCTCCTGGAACGCTGGAGCGAACTCGCACGCCAGATCGAAGCGGGACTTGCTGCGCGGCGGGATCTCCAGCAGCAGGTTCGTCATGCTGACTGGGTGGAGCTTCTCGGTAACTTTTTCCGCAGGGATTGTTCGGACCTCGAAACGAAAGCCCGTGTCGATGGTCGCCGCGCTCGCGTTGAGCAGGTGAATCTGCCCGACGACCCTCGAATGAGGCGGGATGCGGAACGCGGCGCCCTCGGGGAAATCCTGAATGTCGTGCTTGGCTTGGGTGCTCTGAGCGAAGAACACCCCGCCCGCCAAGCCAGCCTTGACCGTGTCGAAGTCGCGCTCGTCACACGACCAAGCGCCGTCTGGCCCTGCGTAGGTGTCCTCGTCGACGAAGAACCAATTGGAGTGGTGCCAACCCCCATCGTTGAAGCCGTCCACGCGGTGAACCCAAAGCTCTTCGTCGTTCCCCAGCGTCCACGACATGCAGGTCGAGTCGTCTTCGTAGCCCGGCTCGATCGACTGCCTCTCGAAGGCATACGCCAGGTCCGGTGCGCCCAGCTCCGACGCGGAGTCCTGCGAGTCCGAGGAGCATCCTGTGAGCGCGCAGACGGCGAGCACGAGCAACGAGCCTCCCCCGACGCCTCGAATTTTATCTGACGCCATGGTCAGCTTTTACCACCGTCAGCGCAGCTTCGCTAGAACGCAAACCGCGTGCTGATTCCCCAGCTGGAGCGCGGTCCCACGGGAACGATGGGCATCGCGCGCGCGGTGTGAGGCGTATCAGGCCAAAGCAGCGCAGTAAGCGCCAACGCCGTCGCGGTCATGCCCGCTCCCACGAACGCCAGCGTCGAGTAGAGCCGGTTGTCCGCGCTCCCTTGAGTGAAGTCGTTCAGCTCGGCGCACTGCTCGGCGTGACTCCCCGTCGGGCGGGTGCAGTCCTCATGGCTTGCCGAGAGGGAGCCCCGGAGCAAGTCGGCGCGTTCCTGCTCTCGCCCGGCCTGGAGCGCAAAACCAATCCCGGCGGCGACCGCGCCGCCCAGCACGATGGATTCGCCAATCAGCACCCAGGTCTTGGTCGCAGACGAGGGTGTTTCCTCCGGGATCGGATCTCTCGGGGCTTTGACGGGCGCTGGCTCGACTTCGTCCGCTTCCTCCAGCGCGCCGGGGACACGCGCCAGGAGCACGGGGATGCGCTGGCGTCCTTGCCTCAGGCGCAGCGTCCGCTTGTACGTCTTCCAACCCGGCGCCACCACCTCGATCACGTGGGTCCCAGGATTGAGCGCCGCGCTGCCAAGCTCCGCGATCCGTCCGTCGATGCGAATTTCGGTGCCCGCAGGCTGTGACTCCACGTCCACCTCGAGCACGACGATCTGGCTCTGGACTCGCTCCAGCGCGGGGCCCAACAGCTCGACCACGTCGTCGGCTGCGTGGCCATCATCGATCAGTTCCCGCGCCCTGCGATAACTCGCGAGCGCCTCTACGTAGTGCCCTTGACGCTCGTCACAGTATCCCAGGTGAAAGCGCAGCCCAGGCGTCTCCTTCAGGTTCAGGGCGAGCTTCAGCTCACGGGTGGCTTCGCTCCAGCGCTCCGCCTCCTCCAGCTGCTTTGCCGCGAGAAACCGCGCCTTCGCCTCTTCCACGCGTGGATCCGGCTGCGCCTGTCCGGGCGTGGACACACAGACGGCCACGACCAAGAGTGCCCCGCCACACCCCACGGTCCGCCAAGCCGAACCGCGCCGCAGCCTCACGTGCTCGGAGGGAGCGACGCGCGCCTGAGCGCCGGCAGCTTCTCTGCCAAGCGCTCCTCGATCCCGGAGAAGTCGTACTTGCCGGGGCGCTGGTCCTTGGGAAGCGCGGCGATATCGAACGCGGCGGAGCGGGCGGCTTCGAGCTTGGGTCGCGGCAGCCCCAGCTGCTCACCCAGCCGGCGCAGCGTGCTGAGCTCCTGGGTGTTCACGATACCGTCGACCTGGGCGAGCCAGGTGGCCACCGCGTAAGTCAACGCCTGTTGCCACCCGTCCAGCGCCCCCAGATCCAGGTCCGCCAGATCGATGCCCTTGGCGGCGGCGGCTTCGACGGCAGTCACGTCTTCCGCTCCGAGGCCGTAGGCCTGAAGCGCATGAGACAGTGCGGCGGACTCGTCCTTCTTCAGCAAGCCATCGGCGGCGACGACCGCGGCGATCGCAAGAAAGGACTCTCGAGGTAGGTACGACGACATCAATTCCTCCGCGGCGCAGCCTATCACGAGCCGGTCGACTGCCGCGCCACCTCTACACCGTGCCCAGTGCTTTTGGTTTCTTCCCTCAGCCACGCCGCCAGCCGCTGAGGATGGGTGAGCTGCGGGTAGTGACCCGCCTCCGGGAGCACCTGCGCGCGGACGCGCGGCGGTAGATTCTGCGCGAGGGCTCCATCGCGTTCTCCCCACAGAACACGCACGGAAACTCCGCGCTCACTCACTGCTGCAAGTTTCTCCGCTGTGCGTCTCCGCACCGCAGGATCACCCGCCCACGCGAGCGCGGCAGCGACCGATCGTCGCACGTGGGCCCGCTGCAGGCTCTCGTAGGTGCTCTCCACCAGCGCTTCCAAACCCACCGGCCGATCGGCCCCGAACAGCTGCGACTCCAGCTGGCGTGGCCCGCCAAAGCGAAACACGCCACGCATCAGTGGCTGACAGCGCAGCCACCGGGCCATCCCTGCTCCAAGGAAGGCGGGCGCCACCAGCAGGACTTCTTCCACTTGCTCCGGATGGGTCAGCGCGTAGTCGAGAGCTGGAGCACAGCCGAGAGAGTGCCCGACGAGGCACGCCCGACGAGGCAGCGGCAGGTCCTCGAGCCAGCCCGAGTCGGCCCAGTCGAACCCCGGGTGCTGTGCGCCGGACCGACCAAGCCCCGGCAAGTCGACCACCAGCGCGGGCTCACTCAACTCAGCCAACAGCGGGTCCCAGCTGGTTGCGTCGAGGGGCAAGCCGTGCAGCAACACCAGGTTGCTCCCTTCACCCCCTTCCGCGAGGATCTGTCCAGCGCGCGTAGCGTAGAACCGCGGGGCCCGTGACTTCCTGCGCAGAAAGCGCGTCCCCACCAGGTACCCAACCCAAGCGCGCAGCGACTGATCGAAGTCCGTACGTTCGAGGCCCCAGGCCGCGGAGAGCCGGTCACCCTCGGCGCTGGGATAGCGGTCCTCGGAGAGAAAAGACAGCGACTCCGGCTCCGCACCGGTGAGCGCTCGCGGCAACACCCGGACCACCCCAACGGGCAAACGCAGACTCGGAGCCTGGACACCCATGGTCTGGGCAATGCGCTCGATCAGCTCCGGTAGGTTCGGGGAGTCCGGATGCAGGAGCCAATATTCGCCACCTGCGACGTCTTGCAATGGCAGCTCAGCCATGAAGCGCGCGACGCGGTCGACTGCTACCAGCGGAACGAATGTCCGCGGGGAACCGACCTGCGCTGGCATCTTGCCGTCGAACAGCTGTTGCACGACTTCGCCGACACCCGTCTTTTGCAGCGTCTCCCCGCTCTCGGAGTCACCGATCACGCTGCACGGGTTGACCACGTTCAACGCGACGCCAAGCTCTTCGGCGCGCCGACGAAGCAGAGCGTGCTCTTCGAGCTTCGAGGCCTCGTAGGCCCCGAGCTTGCTGTAGTGCTCGGCGCTGACTTCCCCATGGGCACTGCTGACGCGGTAGCCGCTGACGGATACGTAACGCCGCAGCCGAGGCAACCGGGATGATGCCTCGAGGAAACGAATGCTGGCGTCGACGTTCGCGGCACGAGCCACCTCTGGGGCGAGCCCGAACTCGAAGCGCGCGGCGAGGTGGAACACGTCCTGCACCTCGGAGACTTCAAGGTCATCGAGCGAGCCCGCACCTCGCGCCCAGTCATCCAACGAAAACTCCCCGGTGCGGAGCCCATCGACCTCGACGCCGTGGCGCAGCGCCCACTCCGAGAGCTCGACCTGACGCACCTGGGCGTTCCTCACGAGCGCCAGCACGCGGCGCCCCCGCCGGAGCAGCTCCAGCAGCAGCCAGCGCCCGATGAGGCCGGTCGCTCCCGTCAGGATCACGTCCGGCGCCTGCTGGGTTTGGGGGTTAGGTTCGTTGATCTCGCTCATGACTCCTCCACAATAAACCGGTCTACATATTAATAGAGCAGACCAAGGGCACTCGGTGGCCGAACCCCTGGTTCATGCTTCCCGAATCAGCTCGGCGCAGTGGCGCTCCGCGAGGCGCAGGGGTCGGAGGCTGTGCGTGCTTCGAGCAATCAACAGCGCGCCCTCTACCAGCGACAGGATCAGCGAGGCGCGGTCCTGTGCCTTTCTCCCGAGCTGCGGCTCGAGGGCGCGCGCGATCTCCTCCGTCCAGCTCTCGTAGGCCAGTGCACACGCTTCCAAGACCGGAGAATCGGTCCCCGACAGCTCCAGGCTCACCGTGGAGATGGGGCAGCCGCATGCATACTCGGTCTCCACCAGGCGAGCCTCGAAGATCTGAAACACCTCGCGGACGGCCGCCTCGGGTCGTTTGTGGCGCTCGAACGCTGCGACGAGGGCCGCTCGGATCCCCTCGCCGGTCTGCGCGACTGCGGCCACCGCGATCTCATCTTTTCCACCCGGAAAATGAAAATAGAGCGAGCCGCGCGGCGCACCCGCCTTGGAGAGCACCGCGTTGATCCCCGTCCCATGGTACCCTTGGGAGTCGAGCAGCTCAGCGGCGGCCGCAACGATCTGCGCGCGAGTGGCGTCACCCTTCTTCACCCCCTCCACATAGACCGTTCTACATATTCGTCAAGGCATGGAGCCGCCGTCCGGACCTGGAATCGACCTGCCAAAGGCTCTCGCTAAATTCACGGGAGCCCTAACTTTTTGAGTTGTCAGCGCGAACACCTGTGATAGACATCCGCTCCCACTTGGGACCGCATTGGGGCGGTAGTTAAGTTGGTTATAACGCCGGCCTGTCACGCCGGAGGCCGCGGGTTCGAGTCCCGTCCGCCCCGCAAATTCAGTTCAAAGATGGCCAGCCTAGATAGGCTGGCCTTTTTTGCGTCGGGTCCCTGAGAACTCTCAGCGTGGCCACCTCACAGCGCTCTGCAAGAGCGGCCGGCAACTCGCCAGGCTCAGTGTGGGCAGGACTGATCGAGGAAGACCGGACCCGCTGTCACCGAGCAAGCGTCAACGCACACGTCGCCCGATCCGCACGAGCTGAGGGCGAGCGCGGGGGCAAGCGCTGGGCATGGCAGCACCCAACAGGCCGCCTCCTGGCAGCTGGCCTCGCTGGAGAAGCAGGTGGCGTAAGCTTCGCTGCACGGTTCCGCGTCGCTGCAGGCCTCGGCGATCCCCACATCGCAGGCCCCCGCGTAGCGCTCCCCCACCCCAGCCCACGCCCGAACACAGCTGTTCCAGTAGGTGAGCCCGTCGCACCCACAGCTGGGTTCGAAGACACCCTGACACGTCGATGGGAGCGGCTGGCAGGAGCCGGTGAGCAGCCCACAACCATCGGGCTCGCAGTAGGTTGCGCCGCCGCAGCCGCTGCTCGGTGTGCAGAACGTCCCCCCACCCGCGCCGCTCCCGGCATAGCTTCCACCT
>JAUILJ010000436.1 GCA_030433055.1 Polyangia bacterium | reverse complement strand
GTTGAGGGAGCGCCCCATGGCCGCTGCGAGGGTGGCGCACCACTTGTCACGCGCGGGATCCTCCTCGAGCTCGTCAGCGGTGATCCGGCTCCGACCCCCGTGGTAGCACTGCTCGGTCTTCGCCGTGAGATGTGCGTTTTCTACCAAGGCCGACCCCGTGATCACCTTGAACACGCTGGCGACCGGCGCTTCCGCGCGCACGTTGATGTCTACCTTCGGGCCTTCGTTGATGTAGCTCGCGTAGACCAGCAGCTCGCCGGTCTTGATGTCCATCAACACCGCGCCCGCCTCGGGCACGCGATACTTCTTCATCACCGAGAGCGCGGCGCGCTGAAGCGCCGGGTCGAGGGTGAGCTCCGCGGTGCGGCCATCGGGGAGTGGACTGGTGACGCGACGCGGTTGCAGGCGCAGCCGCAACAGGTCGAGCCCCTTGAGGTTGGGTCCCTTGGAATCGCTCTTGCTGCTACTGGAGCTGGCCTTGCTGAGAGCGTCTTCCAGCTTGATGTTGCCGCGGACCACTGGGACCAGCGCCAGGATGATCCCGGTTGCCGCACCCACGCCGATCCACTTGCTCCACGCTGCCATGCCCCACGCCTAACGAGGCGCCGGGGATCCGGCCAAGAAACCCGCTACGAGCGCGAAGCCGCGACGTACGGGACCAAAAGAGCGAGAGGGGCTCCGAAGGACCGCGACGCTTTTCCCCGAGGTTAGCTCTTGCTTCCCCTCGAAGACCTACCTCACGCCGGAGCGCTAAATAGGTGAGGTGCGCCACCTTGCGATGGCGCACCTCTTGTTGCGCAGGATCGTCTTTGTCGGAAGGGGACTCTCATAACCCCTCACTCGAGGCCCCTCTCCCTTGGCTAACGTGAATCAACCTTGGGCACGATGTCAGACGATCGGCTGTCCCCCGAATTCCCCTCTCAAGTTCTAACGTATCACCTCCAGCGCGGCGGTTGTCAACGCTGCCAGCACACCGATCCGATTTTTGTATGACGTGCACGGCACCCGTGTGTGTGGCTCGCCAATCGTGGGTCCGAAGGCCCGTGAGTGACAGCACCGAACCGGTCCCGCGCGGAAGTGACTTGAGTGACTTGGCCGCCGCCTGCGTCCGAAGGCAACGCGCGGGTCTGTCTGCAGGCGAAGAGGAATTCCAGGTGAAAATAGGCCTCAAATCCCTCGGGTGCTTTCCGGCACTGCGTTCGGTGGGTGGGCGGTATGGGGATACCGGCTACTCGCCCAAAGCCCACGGATCCCTGCGGGTGAGCTATGAGTGGGCGCTCCTGGCGATCTTTCTCTCTGGAAAGGATCTTTTGTCCGCTGATTGCGTGACAGCGCGCGAATCGAGCGACGAAGCCGCTCTATTTCTTTCAGCCGGGCTGCTCTGAGTTTTTTCAGCCGGGCTGCTCTGAATTTTTTTCAGCCGGCGACCCTAGCCGCGGCTTCAGTGTCGCGCCGCTGATGGATCGATGAGCGTGCTGGGCTGTGGCTGGGCCGTGACTGGGCCGTGGCTGGGGCTGTGCGCGAGGTGCTGAGGATACCCAGTGCCTCGAACGCGTCCGCAGGCGCGTGGCGTCGCGCGACCCTCAGCGCGGAGCCACTTCGTAGGCAATTCGAGAACGCCCCGCGCGGGATGGTCCGGTTCGGCGGCCGCTCGACGAAGCTTGGATAGCGCGACGTCCTCCGCCGCCGCGACGGGTTGGCATGGGACTCGCTCTAGCGGCGCTGCCGCCGACGGTGCTGTCGGTAACTTGCGGCGGCCCGCGGACAGGGGTCGGGCCCAACCAGGCCTGCGATGCAGGGCAGCACAGGGGACAGCTCGAGCACGCCGTAGCGCCAGACGCGCGTTCGCGAGCCGCGCTTTTGTCGGGCGAATGCCCCGTTCCCGCACAGGGTCGGCTCCGAGTTATGCGCCGTTCGCGGGTCGAGATATCCTCACACGAGTTGCAGGCTCCTTGCCTGCTGGTTCGCCATACCGGGGCGATCCCACACCTCAGCAAAGCCTCGAAATTTGTCATCGACTCCACCGAACGAACATCCGGCCTCTGAAACCGAACCTGCTTCGGATCGCGCGGACCACCCAGGCGGCGCGACTCCTTCATCCCCGGCATCAACTGCGCGAGCCATGCAAACGACTCCACTGGCATCTGAACCAACGACAGAACCCAAGACAGAGAACAACATCACCGAGGGCCTCGAAGTCGAAGACCTCGATCTGCTCCACGGCCTGACGGGCCCAGGCTCGGCCATGCTTCGTGACGTCGCCAAGCACAGCGGCGCGGAGGTTGGATTGCGGGGCAACGTGATCCTGATCTCGGGCCCTGAGAGCCGAGTCCGAGCGGCCCATCGTTTCCTTACGGAAGCAGTTGAGCTGGTGCGCAACGGTGTCGAGATCGGCCCCGGAGACGTAGCGCGGTCGCTGCGGGCGCTCCAGGACCACCCGGACGACTCCCTCGTGGACTTGCTGGACGCGACGATCAAGGTGGCGCCCAAGCGCCGCCCGGTGGTGCCCAAGACGCCAGCGCAACGTCACTACGTCTCGAGCATCCGAGAGCACGATTTGACCTTCGGCATCGGCCCAGCAGGCACGGGCAAGACGTACCTTGCGATGGCGATGGGGGTGAACGCGCTGATCAATCGTAGGGTCAAGCGCATCATCCTCACGCGCCCCGCGGTCGAAGCTGGCGAGAAGCTCGGCTTCCTTCCCGGCGATCTGGCAGAGAAGGTCAATCCGTACCTGCGCCCGCTCTATGACGCGCTCCACGACATGATGGAGTTCGAGAAGGTGGAGCAGCTGCGAGAACGCGGTCAGATCGAGGTGGCGCCCCTCGCCTTCATGCGCGGACGAACGCTGAACAACTCGTTCATCATCCTGGACGAAGCTCAGAACGCGACCAGCGAACAGATGCGCATGTTCCTCACTCGCCTCGGCTACTCGTCCAAGGCGGTGGTCACCGGGGACATCACTCAGACCGACCTGCCCTCGGGCGCGAAGAGCGGCCTGCGAGAGGCGTCCGAGCTGTTCAGCGACGTGGAAGGGATCGCGTTCTGTCGTTTCACCGACGGCGACGTCGTGCGCCACCCGTTGGTCCAGCGCATCGTGCTGGCCTACGAGGCACTGGATCGCAAACGCGAGGCAGAGAAGACGGAGAAGAGCGGTCGTCGGCGGGGCTCACTCTCGGCGACCAAGCCAGGCAGCGAAGAACCAGAGCACGAGTAGCAGGGGTATCGGGTGAGGGGGAGAGACGACGTTTCCGCAGGAGAACACTCCGGGCTCAGAAAGCTCGGCTCGAAAGCGTCGCTGGCGCTGGGTCAAGTCGACGCGATCTTTCACCTGCTGTCCATCGAGGGGCGCTTCGGCACGCTCACGGTCACCCGCCCTCACCCGCTGCTCATCTCGGCGCAACGCGGCGAGACCAGCGTGCTGCTGGCGCACCAATCGGTGTGGTCCAACGCACGCGACTTGCTGACGCCCTGGGTCGACAGGCTCAGCGACTTCTCTGCACGGCTGGTGCTGCTCGGCGAGCCGGCGGCCCTGGCAGCGCTTGGAGACCAGGCGCTGGAGCAGGCGCTGAACCACGGGCTCGCGGCGCTGCTCTCGGCCAGCGCCAGCGCCGCGGAGCTCCAGGTCTGCCTGCACCAAGCGTTCGAGCTGATGCAGGCGAAGCGCCGGAGCGAGAGCCGGGGCAAGTGGCTCACCCGCTACCGCTACGAGCTGGGGGAACTGATCGAAATCGCCCGCGCGCTGACCACGGAGCGGGAGCTGTCGAAGCTGCTCGGCCTGATCCTCGAGAAGAGCCGCTTCGTTACCGGTGCTGATGCCGGATCGATCTACGTGGTGGAAGGCGAGGCGCCTGAACTCGAGCGCCGAGAGCTGCGCTTCAAGCTGAGCCAGAACGACTCGATCGCCTTCGACTCCAGCGAGTTCTCGATGCCCATCAACTCGCGCAGCATGGCGGGCTACGTAGCGTTGACGCGCGAGACAGTGAGCATCGCGGATGTCTACGATCTCCCCGCGGATTCACCATTCGGCTTTGATCGTTCGTTCGATGTCCGGGTTGGCTATCGAACTCGAAGCATCATCTCGACGCCGCTCGCCACCAGCCAGGGCGAGGTGCTCGGCGTGCTGCAGCTGATCAACAAGAAGCGTCAACCCGAACGCAAGCTGCTGGATGCCGAAGACTTCGAGCAACAGGTGATCGCCTTCGACGAACGCAGTGAGCAGCTGCTTCAGACCTTGGCAGCTCAAGCCGGCATCGCCCTGGAGAACGCCATTCTCTACGACGAGATCCGCTCGATCTTCGAGGGCTTCGTGCGCGCCAGTGTGGACGCCATCGAGGCCCGCGATCCGACCACCAGTGGTCACTCGCGCCGCGTCGCGGAGATGACGGTTGGGCTAGCGCGCGCCGTGGAGCGCACCGGGAGCGGCCCCTACAAGGAAGTCGGCTGGAAGGTCGGAGACATCCGCGAGATCGAGTACGCGGCGCTCCTCCACGACTTCGGCAAGATCGGCGTGCGCGAGCACGTCCTCGTGAAGGCGAAGAAGCTCTATCCTCACGAGCTCGAACTGCTGCTGCGCCGCTTCGACTTCGTACTCAAGAGCACCGAGGCGGAGCTCCTGCAGCGCAAGATCGAGCTGCTGCAGCGCGGTGCCTCGAAGGAAGAGGTCGCTGCGCTGGACCGAGTCCTGGCGGAGCGTCGCGCGGAGCTCGCAGCCGCGCGGGAGGTGATCCTGCACGCGAACGAGCCCACCGTGCTCGCGGAGGGGGACTTCGAGCGCATCGAACAGCTGGCGCGCCAGACGTTTCGCGAGCTCAGCGGAGAGGCCGTCCCACTGCTCAGCACGGAAGAGGTGCGCTCCCTCAGCGTACGCCGAGGCTCCCTCACCCCCGACGAGTTCGACGAGATACGCTCCCACGTCTCCCACACCTACAGCTTCCTCTCGAAAATTCCATGGGGCAAAACCTTCGCGCGCGTCGCGCTGATCGCCGGAGCGCACCACGAGCGACTGAACGGCACCGGGTACCCCAATCGACTGCGCGGCGAGGAGATCCCACTGCAGTCCAAGATGATGAGCATCAGTGACATCTTCGACGCCCTGACCGCCAGCGATCGTCCCTACAAGCGGGCCGTACCCGTGCCCAAGGCGCTCGACATCCTGGGCTTCGAGGTGAAGAACGGTCACATCGACCCCGAGCTGGTGAGGATCTTCCAGGAGGCGCGGATCTGGGAGTCCATCATGAGCGGCGCTCTGTACTAGGTACGACGGCCAACCCGCGTGGACTGTCCGTGACTCGACTCGCGGCGAGCCCCTGTACGCGGAGCCGTGGCGAGACGCCTGGCCCGCCAACATTGGAGCCTGCTTCGATCTCCAGAGAATCCGCGCAGATAACTCCACTCCGACACGACTGTCGGAACTCAACACCTCACCACCTCCAGCGCTAGCTGTCAGCCTTGGTTTCAGGCGACGGGCGTCGGCTGCTCGAGGGTCCGCACCACGCCCGTCGCCCCGTTCGTCCCACGACGGCACGAACGGAGCGACACCTTTCACACACATTCGACTACCACTCAGGAGGTTCGGAATGCGGCAACTTGTCTTGGGCTTTTCAGTGTTGAGTTTGGCGCTCGCCGTTGGCTGCGGCAGCGACGATGATCCCATCATCGCCGGCAACGATGGAGGAACTGGCGGTTCCGCGGGGAGTAGCACCAGCGGCGGCTCCGCGGGAGATGGCGGCTCCGCGGGAGATGGCGGCTCCGCGGGAGATGGCGGCTCCGCGGGAGATGGCGGCTCCGCGGGAGATGGCGGCAGCGCAGGGGATGGAGGCTCTGCAGGCAGCTCGACCGCCGGTAGCGGGGGCACCACGGGTGGAACCGGCGGCACGACCGGGGGATCCGGCGGCACGACTGGAGGAAGCGCGGGCGCAACGACCGGAGGCACCGGCGGGACGTCGGGCGGTACGGGCGGCAGCGCGGGGGCGACGACTGGAGGAACTGGAGGGACGTCGGGCGGCGCCGCAGGCAGCGGCACGGGCGGTGCGGGCACTGGGGGCAGTGGTGGACTCGTGGGCACCGACTGCAGTCGAAACGCGCTCGGTGACCTGCTGCAGTGCACCGAGAGCTCGGCTCACAAGTACTACTGGACCTGCGCCACCAATCACAAGATGCTGAGCGGCTGCGTCACGGCGAGCGATGGCTCGAGCACCGCGAGCGGCTCCGGCACCATGAACTGGTGCTGCGACTCCAACAACTAGTCCCGGATCCAGCGCTCTTGGGGGCGGGCCGCGCTTCAAGCCTCGCGTGGCCCGCCACTAATTTCTTTGCGGATTTTTCTGCGACAGCATAGAGCAACGAGCGCGGCGAGCGCGAGCCACGGGAGCGCTTCCGTGCTTCGTGGATGTACTCCGCAGCCTTGCCCGCGGGTTTGGGGGTGAGGAACGGCGTCTGCGCTCCCGGAGTCGCCCGCGGAACCGTCGGTTCGCTGAGCTCCCGCGCAGCGTTCAGATCTGCGACGCCATCGACTAGCGGCAGATACCAGACACGATTGCGGTCTCTGTCCGTGCCGATCTCGACAGAGAAGCGCTCGAGACCGACGGCGTAGTAGTGACTGCTGAGGCTGATCGTCGCCCCCTGCAGCGTGACTGCCTCGTTCACTTCGGTCAGCGCCACTTCGGGATAGCTCGCGCCTTCGCCGTAGCCTTCTGCGCTTGCTCTCGAACCGGTGGCTGCGTTCCACAGCGCGAAGCGCTGGAAAGCTTCGGACAGGTCGCTCCCGTGGCCTTCGCTCAGCGTGGCGTCGACCGCAGCGGTAGCGGGCGGGCCCAGCGCTTCGAGCCACTCCAGTGAGTGCAGCATCGCGTC
>JAUILJ010000435.1 GCA_030433055.1 Polyangia bacterium | reverse complement strand
CGGCGACGTGATTGGAGCCTCTGGCACCGAAGGTGCACACCTCGTCGACTCCTGCGGCGAGCGCAGCGCCAAACAGCGCCTCGAGCTTACGCGGCTTGCTTCCGCCATACCCCGGCGCGCTCTCGGCGTCTTGCTTGAGCACGAGCGCCCCCAACGCGAGCTCGGGTGCCGACACGAGTTCGAGGGGCGTGGACGCTTCGATGATGTTTCTCCACGGCAACGCGTCAAGCTCGGGCCAGCGGGCGCTGAGCGCTGCCTTGCCGAACGGCAACCGCTTGCCCGTCGATGGCTGCTTGGGCTGATCTGACCGCGCGTCGTCCCTCGGAGTTCGTGTTCCGAGCTCGCGCGCCGGCTTCAGGCGCGGCGCGGTAGCCGCAGGACTCGGTGGGGCATGCGCGGGAGCGCGGCGAGGCTCTCCGCAACCGGCCAGCGCCAGCCCCGTGAGCAACAGCTCCCGACGCTTCATCGCTCCCCCGGGAGGGAGCGGCTCTGGCACACCAAGACTCTCATCATCGAACTCGACGATGCGGTAACGCGAGCGGCACCCATCCGCTTCCGCGTCTCTTGCGATCGCCCGCCAGCCGTGAGACCAACGACGACATGGGGACTCAACCTCCGCTTAGCGTAGCGACACGCAACTATGGTCTGGAGCTAGTGAAGCTCTTCTTGCAGGTGGTCTGGGCGGACCACGAGGTGACAGCACCCGAAGCCGAGCGGCTCAAGCAGTACGCCCGAAACCTGGGCCTCCACCCGGAGCACCTGGAGGAGCTGGATACCTACCTGGCAGGTCAAGCTCCGTTGCCTCCTCCCAATCTCGCCCTGCTCAGAGATCACCGGGTCGAGGTGCTGAAGTCGGTGCGGCGCCTCTTGCAGGAGCTGAACATCGGGGAGGACGAGACGGAGATCTTGGGTGAGCTGTCAGCCCTGCTGGGCGCCTCCAGTTTCCCGCCGGTCCGCTAGCACCCGCAGGTTCTCCGCGCGTGGGCAGCGCGTAAGTCGCTGACTTTCAAAGCCTTCCCGGCAAGGAGGGGGAGCGCTCCCAAACAACTGCCATCCGAGCCAAAGCATCGGGCGCGCTGATGCGTCTGAAGCGGACCCATGGTGGTTCGCTCTCGACAGGCGGGCGCTCCCGCGAGCTACGAAGTCGCGAGAGACAGCCTCGAGCTGGGCTTTGCCAGCGATCTTGGCCAGCCGACGGAGCGCTTTCAACCAAACGCTTTCGAGCTTGGCGCGGCGTGGGGCGTACTCGGGGCGCTCGCGGGGACGACGCCGTTCGGCACCGCCTACCTGGTGGAAAACGCGGGTCAACTTGGAGCAGCAGCCCGCACCACCGCGGAGCTCAGCGTGCTGATGCTGTTCATCGGCGCAGCTGTTGGGGTGGTGGTCGCCGCGACTCGCAAGCTCGACCAGCGCTGGGGACACACGGGGGCGCGCAGCTGGCGGGTGCTGCGCCGTGCGCTGTTCGCTGGCCTCTTGTTGAGCGCGCTGGGTGGCCTCGCAGGGGCCACGCTTGCCTATCGCTTTGCGGAGCTCCAGCTGCCGCTGAGCGGGACGCCTGGCCTGGTCGCAGGGACGCTCGCCGTGTGGGTCGTGAGCAGCTGTTTTTGTATCCGCGCGGCACAAGAAGTGGGTAGCTCGACGCCACGCCGAGCGGGGCTCAGGGCGGCAGCGCTACCAACCCCTGCACTGGTGCTGCTCGGGCTGGTTTGCCTGCAGGCCGCTCAGCCCCTGCTTCACGACGTGCGCCACGGCGCTGGCCCCGTATGGGCTGGTTTCGGAGCGGGACTGTTCGTCGCGCTGCTGTGCAGCGTGTGGTTTAGCGTGAGTATCGAGCTTGCTGCGGCTCGCGCTCCCGCGCGAGCCGCCCGCTGAGCCACAGCCCAAGCAGTCTGAGTTCTGCTCTCAAGGACCAGCTCGGGCGATCGTGATCGGTGTCCCTCTCCCCCAACCAAGAAGCGATCATCGCTCCTTGAAGCAGGGGGTAGAGCGCGATCGGCAGGAAGAACACCAAGCCGAACCGCAACATCACGAGCGCGAGCAGCAGCGACGCCACGGTGCCCACCAAATGAGCGACCAGCGCAGGGCCATGGCCCTCTCGCCGCACGAAGTCCTTGAAGTAGTCGTTGAATGAATCGGTCATCTCAGTACTCCTTCTGATAAAGCACTTCTAACCGTTACATCAAACACTGTCAATGTTTGCGCTGCAAGTTTCTTCGAGTCACTGGGGCAGCGTGCAGGCGATCACCAGCATCGCGCTGAAGTAGAGCGGGGTGCCCCAGAGCCGATTGATGAACGCTGACTGAACGAAGCGCTCCCGCGCCACAGCCAGGTCGGAGAAATAGAACATCACCGCTCCCAACCACACGCCCAGGGGAGCTGAATGCGCCGCCGCCGCAAACGCCATCGCGACCATGCTGGTGATGACCACGACGTAGGCCATCACGGCGCCACGCAGGTTACCCGCATGGGGCAGCAACCAGCGGAGCACGACCGCGGCGGGCAAGAGCAGCAAGCAGAAGGCCAGCGCGCCCACCGTCTTGGAAACGCCGAGCTGCAAGAACGCGACGACGAACGCCACGTGCCCGAGCAGGAAGCTTAATATCCCTGCGGCAAATGCTGCGCGGCGCTTGGGGATCAGCAGAACGTCGCCTCCCATGCACAGCAGCAGCCCGACGACGAGCGCATAGTCGTACGCTGACTGGTATCGCGCGCGAGACAGGCCAAGCAGGACGAAACCCAAGGCGGCCACCGGTTTGGTCAGCCAGCTCCCCCACTGGCTCTGCCGTCGCTCGGCCACGAGCAAGCCGAGGCACCCCAGCGCCGTGATCCCCATCCAAACCTGGGCCGGAATTGTTGACATTATTACTCAGGATTCTCAGGGAGTGCTGAAAGGGAGAAGTGAGCGCAAAGACCTTGCATCAAGGCCCAGCACCCCCCATACATCGAAGGGCGGCCACACCCTCGGCCGATAGTTGAGTAAATTAGTCGGCTACTCATGGCTTACGAATCCCGCGCCCGCAGCATCGTGAAGGCTCTGTCCTGGCGGTTCTGCGCCACGTTGATCACGACCGCTGTCGTCTACGTGATGACCGGTAAGCTCGAGCACGCGGTGGAGATCGGCGTCGTCGACACGCTGGCGAAGCTGGGGCTGTACTTTGGTCATGAGCGGATGTGGGAGCGGATCCGCTTCGGCCGCGTTCGCTACACGGACTACCAGATCTAGCCCTGGTGCCCTCGCACTCCTGGGCCTGCCTGCGCGTGGAGTCAACTGAGGTGCTCGCCGGCGAGGGAGGCGAGGACCGGCAACTCCAGCCCGAGCGCCGACGCCTGCCCCACGGCCCTCCTCAGTCGGTCTTCCGCGGTTCGGCCGCGGGCGCCGTGAGCTGGGTCCGCCTCGATCGCCGCCTCGAGGCCGAGCATGAGCTTTCCCACGTCCAGCTCACGCCCGAGCAACCCGGACTGGAGCCTGACCAGCTCCTCGCACAGCGGGGCCAGCAAGCCCTGATGCTCTCGCCACAGCTCGCCTGCGGTGCGTGGGAAGGCCAGACCTCCCAGGTTCAGCGCGAGGATGTAGAGATTCTTGAGCACCAACTCGAAGTCGCGAACCTCTGGCGATTCCGCGATGAAATACGGGAGGTGCAGCTGGTCCAAGGATTCCGCAAGGATTTTCGCTTGCGGTCCATGGAGCGCGGTCGGGCGGATACTGTGAATCAGCTTACCTGCCTTCTTTTCGAACCAAACCACGGCCACGTTCGGGTCCTCCCCGGCCGGGCAGGCCCCGCTCCAGGAGCGCGGCAGGAGCTCGTTTTGCACCAGCGCGGCGCGTGCGAGGTAGCTTGCGGGGAGCGCCCCAAGCACCTCGGCGAGCGCCGCTTCTCCGACGCCCACCAAGACGATGGCTGGCTCAGGCAGCTCTCCATGGACCACACCCACGTCTACCCCACGGGTGATGGGCACCACCGGACGCCCCGCCTTGAGCCAGCCTTCAGCGAACACCGCCCCAAGCTGCCCCAGTCCAAACACCACCGCGCTGCGGCGGAGGAGCCCCGTTTGATTCGTCGAACGTGACATTTTTCTCCACTCTGCCCTGCGCCGGATCGCGCTGACTAGTGCGAAGTCATCGAAACCACTGGGCGCGGGCCCGTCAAACGCTGGGGCAGGTTGCCCAAACGTGCCTTGCACCCTACCCAGCACCGAGAAACGGCTCTACACCAGCTGGATGACGCGTTTTTCTAGCCCTCGCTCGTTGTGCTTAGTCGCCCTCACGACCGTGTTCGCGGCCACAGGGTGCAACGACAAACAAGCCTCGGGATCTCCTGCGAACGCCCAGGACACAGCCACGACGAAGGCCAACGCAGACGCCCCTGCCGCCAACACCGCTGACAGCCCGAAGTCGACCGCAACGGCGAAAGTTGGCGAAGCCGCGCCAGACTTCGAGCTGAAGGACCTCGACGGAAAGACGGTCAAGCTGTCCGACTACAAGGGCAAGGTGGTCGTCCTGGAGTGGTTCAACCCCGGCTGTCCCTTCGTCAAGGCCGCGCACAAGAAGGGGTCCCTGGTAGACACCGCGAAGAAGGAGATGGACAAGGGCGTCGTGTGGCTCTCCATCAACTCTGGTGCCCCGGGGAAGCAAGGCCACGGTGTCGAAGCGAACAAGACGGGTGTCACGGAGTTCGGCATGACCAACCCCGTGCTCCTGGACGAGGACGGGAAGGTGGGCAAGGCGTATGGAGCCAAGCACACCCCTCACATGTTCGTCATCGACAAGCAGGGCAAGCTTGCGTACGCGGGCGCCATCGACAACTCACCCGATGGTGAAGGGGAGTCGCCGAAGGATGGCAAGCTGATCAACTACGTCCAGGAAGCGCTCACCGACATCGAAGCGGGCAAACCGGTGCGGACTCCGAGCACCGAAGCCTACGGCTGCTCAGTCAAGTACCCCAGCTGACGTTCGAGCCGAACCGGCGGGCTCAGCTCTCATGACGCCGCAAGCGACGTTCCCGCTTGCGGCGCTTTTTGTGCACCGCGGTCACGCGCGACTCTTGTTTCCGCGGGGAAGGTGCGCGCCCTGGGTGAGGCGGCTGTTCGTCGTGGTGCTCTTCGACGTCCGTTGCGTCTTTCCCCAGCTCGAACAACGCCAGCTCGGGCCGCCCGCGGTCTCCGAGCCGGAGCCCAAACACCGACGCCCCAATGCCTGCGCTGACGTAAACGGCGCCCTCGGCCCGTTCCGCCTGGCGACAGCCATACAGGCCATGCACGTAGCGGTGCCCGCCCATCTTGCCGAGGGTCCACTTGTGTAGATCGCCCACGGTGATTTGCCCCGAGTGCGTGTGCCCCGACAGCACCAAGGACACGCCGTGAGGCCACAGCTTGTCCGCCTCTTCTGCGATGTGGCTGAGGCCCAGGGTAGGCAACGTTGGGTCCAGCTTGGACACTGCACGGCCTGCGTTCGCGTGGCCCGTGTAGGCGTCGTCGAGACCGACCAGCTGCAGGCGCTGTTCACCTAGGTCATAGACGGAACTCTCATTGGAGAGCACGTGCACTCCGGCGCGCTCGAGTGCGCCCCTCACCTGGCGCGCCCCCGCCCAGTGATCGTGATTGCCAAGCACCGCGACCTTGGGCGCGTCGATGGATCCAATCACTTCGCTCATCAGCCCGAGGTAGTCGAGGCTGTGCGCGACGTAGTCTCCCGTGAGCACGACCAGATCCGGCGCGTGGTCGTTGGTGAGTTGCGCTGCGGCCCACTGCAAGTCGTCACGGGTTACGCGCCCGAAGTGCTGATCGGTCAGGTGCGCGACGCGCAGCGGCTGCGAGAGCTGCGACTTGAGCGCAGCCGTGCCAGCGAACTGGCGTACAGCGATACGCTCCTTCGGATCACGTTTTGGCAACAGCGGCATCAGGACGTTGGCAGCAGGGTGCGAGTGCAGGGGGAAATGCACCCGGCGTGGGGCGCACGTCATTTCAACCTACGAGTATAGCGAGATTAGTCAACTGGGGCAGCCCTCCCCGATCGCTCGGTGAGCGCCTGCGGGCGGTGACTTGCTCTGGTCGGCCCGTCGCTTTGCCATGGGGATACGACTCTAGACGCTTGTGCCACAGCGACGGCTTCCGAGCTGCAGTGGCTTCCAAGCTGCAGTGGCTCCGCGCGGCGGTGATTCCAAGCTGCCGGCCCGTGTACGCGGATGTACCCCGCGCCCGTATGGAGGGTGGCTCAGCGCTCACGCCGCCTGGCAGCGGTGAGTTGCCCACCCAGCGAACACCGCTCTCTCCGGCTCCCACCCCAGCCAACATGACACCGCGTGCCATTTCGGATTCGGGGGTGAGACGCGCTGGAGAGCCGCCACAGCCCCCTGGAGCGCCCCGTCTCTCCCGATCGGCAGCGAAGACCGCTCATTTCGTGCAGCTGCGGGCCGTACCGCCCGGCCTTTGTCCTCGCCAAGCGAAGCCGAGCGGCTACGCTCCCGCGCCATGTCGAAGGCCAAACAGAAGCCGGCCAAGAGCGCGAGCTCTGGCAAATCCAAGGCGGGCTCCGAAGAGACCCCAGCGAACCAGACGTCCAAAGCAACGGACGACGCACCGGCGAGCGAAGAGGCTGACGACGAAGACTCCGAGGACGAAGACTCCGAGGACGAAGACTCCGAGGACGAAGACTCCGAGGACGAAGACGCAGCGGCGGAGAGCAGCGCCGCCGAGGGAGACGCGTCCAACGACGACGAAGAAGACGCGTCCAACGACGACGAAAAAGACGAAGAAGGCGAAGACGAGGTCCCGCCCTCCAAGGACCAAGACGAAGAAGACGGGGACGAGGACGAACACCCGCCCTCCGACGACGACGAAGACGAAGACGAAGACGAAGA
>JAUILJ010000434.1 GCA_030433055.1 Polyangia bacterium | reverse complement strand
CGTACCAGCGGGCGCGAGGCCGCGCTACAGATGCTGTTCGCCCTGGAAATGAGCGGTGAGCCGGCAGACACCGTCACTCATCGCTTTTGGCGCGAGCTCCCGGGAGACGCGGAGGGTCGCGAGTACGCCGACCAGCTGCTGCGGGGCGTCGCGCGGGACCTCGAAGCGACGGACGAAGCGATCCGTCAGGCAAGCACCAACTGGCGCCTCGAACGCATGGCACGGGTAGATCGAAACGTGCTGCGGCTCAGCGCGTGGGAGCTGATCCACATGCGAGACACACCACGCGCAGTGATCATCGACGAAGCGGTGGAACTCGCGAAGCGCTACGGGACGAGCGAGAGCGGCGCCTTCGTGAACGGCGTCCTCGATCGCATCGCCAGCGACCTCGGGCGCCGTGATGAGCCCCAGGGCGAGGCTTGAGCAGAGGCACTCGTGGACCTGCGTTTCGTCGCTCCCAGCCTGCGCCGCCTGGACCTGTCTGGCACCGAAGTGCTGGTCGCCGGTCTGATCAAAGGCGAGCGGCCCCCTCAGGGTGTAGCGGGCTTGATCGACTGGCGCCTTTCCGGACGGATATCACAGCTGATCCTCTCCGGCTTCTCGGACGGGGAGCTGGGAGACGTGCTCCTGATCCCAGGCAAACCGAAGCTGCCTTTCGACAAGCTGGTCTTCTTCGGCGTGGGTGCGGCAAACGAGTTCGACGAACGGGTCTACCGCCTGGTGCTGGAGAAGGTGTTGAAGACCCTCGAGGGCCTGCGCGCCCGGCGCGCGGTGGTCGAGCTGCCAGGGCGAAGCGCTGAGCTGATCAGTGCGGAGCGCGCCGCGTCCCTGCTCCTGGATCTGACCGAGGCACGCCTCGAACACGATAGCTGGACGTTGGTCGAGACGGGCGAGGGGCAGCGATCGATCCAGAAGCTGCTGCTGCGCGATCGAAGGCGCCGCGAGTAGCCGGTCACGCGCAGTGAGTCGGCCTCGCGCGGCCTGATTGCGCACAGCCAACGACATGCACCGCTCGGCCAGCGCGTCGGGCATTCCCACACGGAAACGGCTGAGCGTCCGAGGTTGCGCCTCGAGGCGAGACAGCTTGATACATCACCGCCGCCGTGGGTTTTGCTTGCACGAGAAACTTCGCACCAGAGTCGTCGACTTGCGGCGCCAGGACGCGCTGAAGGGGTGCGCATCTCGGAGCCGGAGCGTAGGATGGTTGCGTCGTCACGCCGGTGCCCCTCACCCCCAAAAAGATCCCCCACGGCCGCGGTTCAACGCGGTGTGTCGAGGGAACATTCCGGCTCGACGTGGCGTATCACAGCCGCCCAGAACGGCTCCGTCCCGCAGCCGGTGGCAAACGTTTTCCAGGTGTCGCGCATCCAAAGGCGCGACCCACTCGAGTCTGAGATTTGTTGTCCGTTCGCGCTCCCACGCGCTGAATTCCTCCGGAGGTACCCCGTGCGATTGTTGGCTCTCAGTTCTTGCGCTCTCCTATTGCTGGGAAGCGTTGCTTGCTCTTCTACGGACGGCGGGAGTTCTCATACGGGAACTCAAGACTCCGAGATCATCAACGGCAACCTGGACACCTCCCGCCAGGCGGTGGTGACCATTCTGAGCAACCAGTCGGCGTGCACTGGCACGATCGTCTCCAAGAACGTCAGCACGGGTATCGGCTATGTGCTCACGGCAGGTCACTGCGTGACTCCTTACGCCCCCGTGGAGGTTCGCCAGGGCAACGACTACGCGAACCCCGACCGCGTCTATGGAGTGATCAGCTACGCGCCCCACCCCGCCTACAACGGCGGTAGCACTCAAAACGACGTCGGTATGATCCGCATCGCAGGTGTGGATGCGTCCACGCCAACCCTGGACATCGGGTTCAACACCGCGGTGAGCAATGGGATGAGCGTGATGAGCGTGGGCTATGGTCTCACCGGGCCAGGCAACAACACGCAGCGCTACAACATCGTCAAGAACCTGAACGGCGTGAACTCCGCCATCATTCAGTACAGCTTGAATGGCGGCGGGATTTGTTCCGGTGACAGCGGTGGCCCCGTGCTCTCTCCGACCACGGGCACCCAGCAGGTGATCGCGGTGCACTCCTCGGTGGACAACGCGACGAGCAGCAGCTGTTCGGGCAACGGCTACAGCGTGCGCGTGAGCTACCACGAGAGCTTCATCACCAGCTTCATCAGCGAGCAAGTCGAGCAAACCTGCGACGTCTGTCAGCAGGTGGCGCAGTCCGGTGCTTGCTCCGGCGCGATCGATACCTGCATCAACGACAGCGACTGCTACGCGCTGATCCAGTGCTTCAACGGCTGCAACAGCAGCGACTCGGCCTGCTACCAGACGTGCGCAAACAACAACGCTGCAGGGGTTCCGCTCTACAACGCGATCATCGACTGCACCTGCAACACCTGCTCGACGGAGTGCGCCCAGGAGTGCGCGGGACCGGCGTGTGGCTTCCAGTTCCAGGACGACACCTGCACCGCCTGTCATGAAGCGAACTGCTGCCAGGAGGGCGCCGACTGTGCCGATGACTCCGAGTGCACGACCTGCGTGACCAGCAGTAGCCCCCCAGCGAGCTGTGGGAGCAACGCGGCCCTCACAGCGTGGGACAGCTGCCTCGCGGACAACTGCGCCACCGAGTGCAACATCAGCACCGGAGGCACCGGAGGCACGGGCGGAAGCGCCGGCACGGGCGGAAGCGCGGGCTCGAGCGGCAACGGCGGAAGCGCCGGCGATGCGGGCGCTGGCGGGACAGCCCCAGGTGGAAGCGGCGGCACCGCGGGAGCCGGCGTTGGAGGCAACGCGGGCAGCGGCGCGGCAGGAAGCGGGGCCACGAGTCAGGGCGGTAGCAGCGCGACGGGCGGCAGCCGAAGCAACGACAGCGGATCTTCGAGCAGCGCCACCTGCACTCTGTCCGTGGCAAACTCGGGCCACGGCTCGGGCGCGGTGGGCGGCTTGATGCTGCTCGGGATGCTGGGCTTCGGTCTGCGTCGGCGACGCCGCCACTGAAGGCTCAGGTTCCTGAGCAGAGCGTGCGGCCGTGGGAGCAATCCCGCGGCCGCGACGCGTTGTGGGTCAAAGCCCCGCGCTCGGCAAGCCGCTGGGCAACGCCGAAGAGGAGGCCGAAGGCGGCGCGGGTGCCGTGCGATGGGGTCGCTTGGGAGCAGGGATCTGCGGCTTCGCGGGCGGTCGCGGCGCCTCCAAGCGCTCGGACGGAGTGCAGTCGGTGCAGCTCTCGATGCGAGCTTCGAGTGAGATCGGCTGTGCGCTAGCCACTGGAACGGTGCTGGCCGGGCGCTCCGCGGCGAAGTGACCGCCGGCCAGCGTCCCTGCAAGAGCCGCCAGGCTCAAGCACCCAAACGTGAAACCTGCGATCCCGAAGGCCATCCAGCCCAAGGGAGCGCGCTCCTGCTTCGCTTTTCGTTTCCTTGTGGATTTTACCTCGGGAGGCGAGCCGCTGAACAGCATGATGCGACGACTGAGCTCGGGCCGCGGCCGGCGCTGTGCGGGAGGGGGCGGCTCCTCGTCGTCGCCGCCAGCGGCGGCCGCAGGTGCGCTGGAGCGGGAGCCGACACCACTCGGGGCGCGGCGGGCTGCGGCTCGAGTCGGAGGGGGCTCCGAGCTGCGCTCTGAATTCCGCGGGGTAACGTGCAGGATCGCGACGTCCGAGGGACTCCCCAGCGCGAGCGTGGTGGCGCCTGGCGCCGGCGCATGACGACGCGTGGGGGGCCGAGCGGGCGCGGCCGTGGCTCGTCGAGGCGCCGATGAGCGCGATGAAGGCGCGCTCGTTGGGGGAGCCAGCGACCGCGAGGTCGGCGGTGGCAAGGGCTGATCCATGCGCTGAGTGCTAGCGGGGAGACTCACCGCGGGCCGTTCTTCAGTGTCATCCTCGTAAGGCGGCAACAGGCGGGGGCCGCGAAGCGCGCCGGCCAGCGGAAGACGGGTGGGCGTAGGGGCGTCACAGTCTACGAGCTCTGCGGGGCGACGCAGCACGGAGCGTGTGGGAACCACGGGTTCCGTCCGCTGCTCGAACACGCTGTCAGCGCCCGACAGCGTGGCGTCGCGCGAGTTCGGTGCACGAGAGCGGGAGGGCGGTTTCGACACGTCGCGCTTGTCGGACAGCGCTGGGGCGGGTTGCGCAGTGTTTGGACGCCACACGCCGGTAGTCGAAAATACTTCCCTCACCCCCCCAAAAAACTGGGCATCACGGATCCGTGCGGCCTACTTCGACGCCGAGGGCGCCGCAGCAGGCGGGATGACCGGAGGCGTCGAGAGCGGCCTGGTCGCGACCGGCGGCAGTGGCGTATCGAAGGGCCGCAAGACAACGCCGCCCAGGACGTTGTTGCCGTTCTTCAGGCGGTCGAACTCCAGACTCATCCCCTGATAGTGGGCGATCTCGTAGGTACCAAAATCGTTGGGCTCGGTGATCGTGTCCACGCGCAGTGGTTTCCCCAGGGCATCGCTCACCAAGCCACGGAACATCCCCATCGAGAGGTCCTTGACCAGCTTCCCGTTGAACACGCCGTAGACTCGGGGCCCGCCTTTGCGGTCGGGAGTCGACGGGCGCTGGATGCGGTGAACCCGGATCTCGCTGACCTTGCCGTCGGTCAGCACGAAGTCGATAGCCGCGGTCGTGATGCCGCAGAAGGTCGGCGAAAGGTCCTGACACTTCATGCCCATCTGGCGCTCAATGGTCTCGACCGTTGCACCGAACCGCACAGGGCCTGCGCCCTTGCCAGGCTCGAGCAACAACCGCGGCCCGACCGGGATGGCGAATTTCCCCGGGGCAACTTCGAAGCCCGTGAGTTCGTTGCCTGGCGCTTGCGTGAGTGGAACCCCCGAGGCGCTCGGCGCGGCCACGCTCGCCTTGGGGCTGGCGGCCGTTGGCGCTTCGTCCTTGTCGCAGGCGGCGGTGGCCATGCCGAGCGTCAGGCAGGCCCAGGTAGCGGCGCGGAAGGCAGAACTCCGAATCACCCGAGTTGCTTATCGCAGCGCGCACCCCAGCGCCAGCTGGTTGGCGCGAAGCGCCGGAGAGCACTGACTACTCCTTGAAGCCCTGGGCGATGGGCATGCGCCGACCCATACCGAACGCCTTGCGGGTGATGATCAATCCCGGCGCGGCCTGCCGCCGCTTGTATTCGTTGCTCCGCAGCAGCCAGAGCACGCGATCCACACTCTCCACGTCGAGACCGAGCGCCAGGATCTGCTCCCGGCTCTTCCCCTGCTCAACCGTCAGCTCCAGGATGCGATCGAGTACGTCATACTCCGGCAAGGAGTCCTGATCGAGCTGGTTCGGGCGTAGCTCGGCGGAGGGCGGCTTGGTGATACTGGAGAGCGGGATGCGCTCCTCGTCTCGATTCACGAAGCGCGAGAGCCGGTATACCAGCGTCTTCGGCACGTCATTGATCACCGCCAGGCCGCCGACCATGTCCCCATAGAGCGTGCAGTACCCGACCGCGACCTCGCTCTTGTTGCCCGTCGTCAGCACCAACGCGCCAGAGCGATTGGAGAACGCCATGACCGTTGCCCCACGGATTCGAGCCTGGATGTTCTCCAGGGTCACATCCTTCGGGCCCGGCTCCGCCAGGCTGTCCAGAACCGGCTGCAACTGCTTGATATAGCTCTCAAAAATCGGATCGATGTCGACCAGGTGGAGGTCGATTCCCAGGTTCCGAGCTAGCTGGCGAGCGTCGGCGACCGAGCCTTCAGAGCTGTAGCGCGTAGGCATCGCCAGGCCGATCACATTTTCTTTCCCCAGGGCGTCAACCGCGATGGCCGCGGTGAGCGCGGAGTCGATGCCACCGCTCAGCCCGAGCACGGCTTGCCTGAAGCTACATTTCCGTGCGTAATCACGCACGCCGAGCACGAGCCCTCCGTAGGCGAGCTCCTCCACCGAGCGCGACTCGTGCTCCACCTCGCCCGCCAGGCATGCGTCCAGATCCAGCACTTCGAGGCAGGTGTCGAACGCAGGCGCCCGGTGGGACACCTGGCCCTGCGCGTTGTAGATCGCGCTGCGCCCGTCGAAAATCAGCTCATCGTTGCCGCCAACCTGGTTGGCGATGATCACGGGCAAGCCGTGGTTCTTCGCCAGATGCGAGAACACCTGTACCCGCTCGGCGACCTTCGGCACCGTGAACGGACTGGCCGAGAGGTTCAGGATGTAGTCGGCGCTGCGGGAATCGAGCCCCGTCAGAGGGTTGTTGCGATAGCGCCGCATGGGAAACTCCGATTCCGCCCAAGCGTCCTCGCAAACCGTGATCGCGAAGCGCTTGCCCTGGTGTTCGAGCACGCGAATGCGATCACCTGGGGCGAAGTAGCGCGCCTCGTCGAACACATCGTAGGTGGGGAGCAGGCACTTGCGAGTCCGCAGCACTTCCGCCCCACCTCGACAAACCACCGCGTCGTTTCCCAGCAGGCCCGCCGAGTCCGACTCTTCGAGCCCTCGAAGCTCATCGCCGGCCCCGAGTGTGCCGAAGATCAGGGTGAGCCCGGGCGGCGCCTCGGCGACCAGACGGCGGGTCGCCTGAGCCACGGCGCGACGGAATGCGGGGCGATCCAACAAATCGCGGGGCGGATAGCCGGGCACCACCAGCTCGGAAGCCAGCGCCAGACTGGCTCCCTGATCGGCGGCGCGATGTGCCTGAGCGAGCAGCTCGGTCACGTTCTGCTCCACGGCGCCGACCGTCGGGTTCATCTGGATCAGCCCAAGCTTCATGGTCAGAGTCCTAACTCAAAGCGCCCAGGTTGGGCACTGCCCCCGATGTGGGTCGCGGCCCTGTGGCAGCCGAAACGCGTCCCGGCGCGGATTTCGAAGCCTCGCGCCCCCTGCGCTGGGGGTCGGCCGCTTCGACCAGCTCAGCCA
>JAUILJ010000433.1 GCA_030433055.1 Polyangia bacterium | reverse complement strand
ACTCTTCCTGCCCCGCGAAGGTCAGCAGGTCTTGAGCGAAGGTGGCGATCCCAGACTCTGGGTCCAGCAGCGCCGCTCGCTCCCAGGCGGCGATGGCCGCCTCGTGATCCGACGCGAGGTCCCAGAGCGCTGCTCCGAACTCGCGCCACGCCCGCGCGGCGCGAGTCACTCCAGCGCCGCTCTGCGCACTGAGGCACTCGGCGCGCGCCTCCAGCAACGCAAGCTCACCATCAGAGCCACGCGGCGGAAGCGCCCGATCCAAGCGCGCCAAGACCTCATCAGGACTGGCGCCTTCGTGGATCGCTCGCGCCAGGCAGCGCGCAGCACCGTCGGCATCGCCCGCCTCGGTGCGTCGCCTGGCCACCTCCAGGAGCAGCTCGGGACGCGTGGTGCCTGGACTGCCGGAGGCCAGCTGTCGCTCCCGCACGGCAATCCCAAGGCCGCGCTCTCCGAGCGTGTCGGCGATCTCGAGGATCGCTCCGCAGAGCACCTCGGAGCGGGGTCCAAACAGGTCGAGCACGCGCCGTGCTAGCGCCGCGGCCCGAGCTGGCTCGAGCTCACCGAGGCGACGAAGCGCCAGCGCGAGGGGATCGATGAGCTTGCCTGCGGGCTGCGCCTGGGACAGCAGCCACCCCAGCGCGTCCGCGAGCCGTTCGGCGTTGCTCGCCTGGGTCACCCGGGTGAGCAGGGCGGCCGCAGCTTCTGGATCACCCGGGCGCAGCGCGAGCCAACGCTGGGTCCACGCCAACGACGCAGGGAACTCCCCCGCGTCTTCGAGGATCTGCGCGAGCGAACGACACCAGCGGGCCCTCGGTACGACGACGCCGACTGCGTGCTCGATAGCTGCAGCGGCGTCCGCTCCCGTGTGCTCCAGCGCGCACGTAGCCAGGGTCGCTGCAGCGCGGGCGCTGCCGGGATCCGCATCCCGAGCCGCGTGAGCCGCGGCCCAGGCGGCGTCGCTCCTGCCAGCGACGGCCCAAGCGTCCGCCGCCGCGCAAAGCATTATCGCGCGGAAACCTCGCGAGAGCGGCTGAGCCAGGCGCTCCAGTGCCCGCGCCCTCAAGCTCTGTGACCCGATGCGATGCGCGAGCAGGAGCATCATGCACCATCCCGCCCGCTGACCGGCGCCTGCGTCCAGGAGTGGCTCGAGGTGGCGCACCGCCGCGACCGTATCCCCCGCAGCCCGCCTCAGCTGCGAGAGACGTAGGGCAGCTCGCTCTGCCTCCGCCTTGGACCCTGAGCGCAGCTGCGACTCCAGCAGCTCCGCGAGCTCGTCCTGGCGCTGCTCACGCTCGAGTAGACGTTCGAGCTGTGCCCGCCAGGCCCGCTCTTCGGGTTCGCTCTGCGTGAGTTCCTTGAGCAGTTCGACTTGTTCGTCCGCTGCTTCCGGCTGGAAACGCAACGCCGCCACGAGGCGCCGCAGGGCCTGGGCGCGGCCGCTCTCCCCGGCCTCCGCCAGCGCCGCGCGAGCGTTCTGCGTGGCTTCAGCCTGGAGGCGCGCGCGAGGCCGTAGACGTTCCCGCTGCTGGTTCAACTCCTCATCAGGAGCGATTGACGCCAGGCGTTCGAGCGCCCAGGCAGCCAGAGTGGGATCGCTGAGGCGCTGCTCCGCCATCACCATCAGCTCCCGAAGGCAGCTCTCGCTGCCCGCAGCTGGGGTCGCGGTGGAACCATCAGGAGCGATCGCGCGCCCCACCCGAGTCAGCGCTTCCACCAGCGGTGACTGATCCCGAGTGGCCGCGGCGTGGCTGCGCAAGGCCAGCTTGGCGTCTTCGTTACTCGGGTCGGCGACCAACGCGGCGAGCCACGCGTCCACGGCGCGCTCCGGCGAGTTCAAGGGCCCGGAGTAGAGCCGGCCCAGCGCCAGACCCAGGCGGGCCCGCCCCGAGCCGCTCTGCTGCTCCAGGCCGAGCTGGAGCCGCGCGGCAAGGAGCTCGTGCAGTCCCGCCCGCGCCAACACCTCGTCGAAGCCCTTCGATGCGCCCTCGGCGTGCGTCACCGCGCGGAAGCTAGCATCGGCGTCGAGCTCCGTATCGAGCCCTGCGTCGAGGCCGGCTGCGAGAGCCCGCGGCAGATCATCAGCGCTGAGCGCCTCCCGCAGACGGCCAAGGTGCGTGGAGAGCGTGCCGCGATGGCTCGCCAGGGCGTGCTCTCTCAGCACCTCGTCCGCCGCGCCGCTGCGCCCTCGCGAGTTCAGCGACTGAGAGAGCAACTCCGCGGCGATCGCTGACTCCGGGCACAGCTCGAAGGCGCGCAGCAAGTCTTCGAAGGCCGCGGCGCGCTCGCCCCTGGCTTCACGTCGACGCGCGGCCTCCACGTAGGCATCCGCAGCGCGGGCTGGAGTGATGGCGCCCGGTGCCCACGCGCCAATCGCGCCGAGCAGCTCGACGATCAGCGCGTCCCCGGGCGCCTTCTGGCCTGCGTCGGACAGCACGTCGACGGCGCTCTCGGGCGAACCCGCGCGCGCTTCGAGCACGGCGATACGCGTGAGGATCAAGGCAGCTTGCTCCGGAGTGCGCTCCAGCGCCGCCGGACGCAGCGTGGCCGCCGCCAACGCCGGCTCCCCGAGCCCGGCGAACCAACCAGAGAGTTCTTCTCGCAGCTGAGGGTCTTCTCCCAGCACCAGCGCGCGCCGCGCCAAGCGCGTGGCCGTATCGAGCTCGCTACCTCGAGCAGCCAAGGCTCGCGCGAGCTGCACGGAGGCGACCCGCTCTTGCTCGAGATCGTGGGCACGCTTGGCTTGCTCGAGGCGCCCGCGCAACCAGGCTTGTTCTCCGCGGGCGCCCGCGCGTCGAGGCAGGGCGGAAGCTCGAGTCTCGTTCAGCCACTCGCCGACGAGCGCCCCTGCGGCGCCGGGCGCCACGACGCTGACAAAGCCTGGGGGCAATGTCTGACGATCCTTCGTCTCTGCGCTGTCGTCGGCTTCCGCGTTCGGTTCGGTGTCTTGCGTGTCGGCCATGCGCTTCGTGGTCAGGGTGACGCCAAGGAGGCCAAACCCCCGGCCCCTGCCCTCGCCGGTGATGGGATGCTGACAAGAGTACACGCGACCGACGCATTTGATGGGGTTTGCGTCGCGAAGAAAGCGCTCGTGTCACCAAGTTGGGGGCTCTTCGAGCGCTTCCGGGCTTGTCCCAGGCGCCCCCTGCAGACTAGCCTCTCGGGCACGCGGCAGTCTGTCCGCGCGGAGGCCTCATGCGAAAAATCGCCAGTCTTTCTCTAGCTCCTCGCCTGGTAGCGGCAGTCCTTGCCGGATCCGTGGCCAGCATGTCCTTCGCCCCCATCGCGGCGGCGCAGGGTGCAAAGGCCGCTGCGGCCCCCAAGAAGGAGGCTAAGAAGAAGCCCCCAACGGCAAAGATGAAGAAGGACGCGCGCGCCGCGTACGGGGCGGGCGAGAAGGCGTTCGACGCCGGCAAGTTCGCCGACGCTGAAGCCAGCTTCCGCAAGGCGTACGAGATCATCCCGACACCCCACGCGGAGTACTGGATCGCGAAGTGCTTAGATAAGCAGAGCAAGGTCCTGGAAGCCATCGAGGCTTACAGCAAGTTCATGGACAATCCGGACCACGAGCGCGCGGGCGAGGAGAAATCCAAGGATGCGGAAGCGCGCCTGGCGGAGCTCAAGAAGACCCCCGGTGACTTCAAGCTGGTCACGGTACCGCCGGGTGCTGCAGTCACCGTGGACGGCCAGGCCCAAATGGGCGAGACGCCGATGGACCTCAAGCTTCCTCCGGGCAAGCACTCGATCGAGATCGTCGCCAACGGCTTCGAGCGCAAGACCATCGAGGTCGAGATGACCCCGGCAGGCACTGGTGAACAGAGCGTCGAGCTCACCGAGGCTGCAGAGCCCGAGCCTGCCCCGGCACCTGCTCCCGCGCCAGCCCCGGTCGAGCCCGAGCCCGAGCCCGAGCCCGAGCCGCGGAGCAAGTTGCCCGCCTACATCACCCTGGGCATCGCGGGTGCGAGCGCGGTCGTCGGAACCATCTTCGGGATCCAGGCGCTGGGTTCCAAGAGCGACTTCGACGACAACCCGACCAACGACGCCGCGGACGACGTGGAGCGCAACGCGCTGATCGCAGACATGGCCTTCGGCGTCGCCATCACGCTGGGAGTGACGGGTATCGTGCTGCTCACCTCCGGAGACGACGACCCGGTGAGCGAAGCCAAGCGCGTGCAGAAGAAGCGCTGGGCGCAGTGGCAGGTGGCCCCGTACGCGTCACCCAAGGGCGGCGGCGGGTTCGCGCAGTTCAAGTTCTAGGCTCGATTCCTCACGGAATAACTAGCAGGCTCTCGGGGTGACCCGAGGGCCTGTTCGCTTTATTGCTACCTCGAAGGCGCTGCGAGTGTCGCTTCCGGGTCTCCCAGGTTTGGGGGTGAGACGCGGTGACTTTGCGCTAGAATCAACCTGGCGTGCGACGTCTCGTCTCGATTGGTACTGCCTGCGCGCTCCTCTGCGTGAGCGGCACCGCGCTCGCGACGTTCTCCATCGTCGCCGTCGATCTCAGAGATGGCAGCGTGGGCGGCGCCGTGGCGTCTTGCGTCGGAATCGACACGACGTACCAGGTCTACGGGGCGGTCCCAGGCCATGGCGCGATCATCACGCAGTCGTACCTGCATCCGGAAGCTCAGGCCTACGGGCTCGCGTGGCTTGGCGCTGGCGAGTCTCCCGACACGATCCTCCAGACTCTCACTGACCCGAGCTACGACTCCGACTTCGAGCTGCGCCAGTACGCGCTGGTCAGCGCTGCGGGGGATATCGCCAGCTTCACCGGTTCGGGGGCCAACCCGTATGCGGGGCACCTGACGTTCGAAGTGCGAGACTCCGAACGCGATGAGCGCCGCTTCGTGGTTTCCGCGCAGGGCAATTTCCTGACGGGTCAGGAGGTGCTCGAGCGCGCCAAGAGTGGCTTCCAGACGGAAGCCTGCGACTTGCCGGAGCGCCTGCTGAACGCTCTGACTGCAGCGGGTAGCGCCGGTGGGGGCGACGCGCGCTGCACGCCGAGCGGCACACCTGCGGAGTCGGCATTGCTCGCCACCGATCCTCCTGCGTTTCCCCAGGGTACCTATCTCAAGCTCGCGACTCAGGTCGACGCGCCTTCCACGCAGGACCCACTGCCAGCCTTGAAGATTCAGTTCGAGGGTTGGCGCGGAGTGCACCCCTGCCCCGCGCAAGAGTCCGGCGCAGGGGGCAGCGGAGGCGAGTCGAGCGAAGCGAGTCTTGAGGCCAAGCAGGACGGGTGCCGCGTCGCCGGGCAGCGCTCAGGCTCCGGGCGCCTGGACGTAGCGCTCTGGCTCGCGCTCGCGACGCTGGGCGGCTGGCTGAGGCGCAGGTACACCGCGCCTCACCCCCAACCCCTCGGCGGCCCGGATCAGCTCTGAAGACCGCCCGACGCGAGGACCCGGCTGCGTTCAGAGTCGCGCCGTGATCGCGTCGACGACCTGACCATAGTCGGCCGGAAGCATCACCGGCGGATTGCTCTGGTTGGTGTCCACCCCGGGCACCTTGCCCTCGTGGAAGGCCACCTTGAACTCGGTGAACTTGAGGCCGTTGGCCGTCGACACGCAGACCACGCGATCCGTGGACTTGATGGTGCCGTTGTCCACCAGCTTCTCGAGCACTGCCAGGCCGACCGCGGTGTGAGGGCAGGTGTACATGCCAGTGCGGTCCGCGCGCGCAGCTGCGTTGCACAGCTCCTGCTCGCTGGCCTGTTCGACGACGCCGTTCAGCTCCTCGAGGGCGCGCAGGGCGCGCGGTGCGCTGACCGGGTTGCCAATCTGAATGGCGGTCGCCAGGGTCTGCTGCGCGGTGATGGGCTCGACGGTCTTCTTCCCGGCAGACCACGCGCGGTAGAGCGGGTTCGCGTTCTCTGCCTGAGCCACCGCGAGACGCGGGTAGCGGTCGATGAGTCCAAGCTCCTTCATCAGCTTGAAGCCGGAGTACAGCGCGTAGGCGTTCCCCAGGTTTCCGCTAGGAAGCACGACCCAATCAGGCACCTGCCAGTCGAACTGCTGAACTATTTCTACTGCGACGGTCTTCTGCCCTTCGATGCGCAGGGGATTCATCGAGTTCGCGAGGTACACGATGCCTTCTTCGGCGAGACGCTGGACGATGGCCATGCAGCCGTCGAAGTCCGTGTCCAGCCCGAGCACCAGAGCGCCGTGAGCCAAGGGCTGCACCAGCTGGGCGGTGCTAATTTTTCCGCGAGGCAATAATACGACCACCGGCAGACCCGCTGCAGCGCCATAGGCTGCCAGCGCAGCGCTGGTGTCACCTGTGGACGCACACGCGATGGCCTTGACCTTGAGGCCCTGGGTGATCGCCTGGCGCACGACGCTGACGAGGACGGTCATGCCCAGATCTTTGAAGGAGCCGCTGTGGCTATTTCCACATAGCTTTACCCAGGTCTCTGGCACGCCGAGCTGCTTGCCGTAGCGATCCGCCCAGAAGAGGTTCGTGCCGCCCTCGTACATCGAGACGATCAAATCGTCCGACAGCGAAGGCATGACCCACTCACGCTTGCCCCACACCCCAGAGCCGTAGGGCCACTGGGTGACGCGGTAGCGCTCGTCGAACAGCCGGATCCACGCTGCCGCGCTGCGATCCCTCAGCGCCTCGATATCGTGAGCCACCTCGAGCAGGCCGCCGCACGTCGGGCAGCGATACATCGGGACGGTGACGGGCCAAGCGCCCTCACAACCAGCGAAACATTTGAACTGACAGGAGTAAGCCACGGGGGCGCACTATATCGCCCGCGCGGGCATCGTCGACCCAATCCGTCAGCCACCACGGGCGTGACGAGGAAACTCCCGTGCGGCGATCAGCGCCCAGCCCGTGCGGTGCCCGAGATCGCTGATGAAGCCGGCCCCATCGAAG
>JAUILJ010000432.1 GCA_030433055.1 Polyangia bacterium | reverse complement strand
CCTCATCAGTTCCCGAGGGGCCTCGATCCCGGCCAATACTTCCTCGATCAGCGCTGCTGCATCCAGCACCAGGCCCACCTTCTGGTCTTCCATCTCGGTGGCTCCCGCGAAGCCGCGCACCGCAGAGAGGCTCTCGCCGAGCGCCTTGATCACGATGTCCTGCTGGCCCACCAGGTGATCGACTACCAGCCCCAGTCGGCGGTTGCCCACTTCGGTCACGACCACGAACCCACGACCGTCGCGGGCGCCGGTCAGCTGAAACAGCTGCCGCAAGCGACACAACGGGAGCGTGGTCCCACGCAGCGTCATCACCTCCCGCCCGTCGACCACGCGGATCCCTCGCTCGTCGAACGCTATGGCCTCGCTCACGCTGGAGAGCGGAATGGCGAACACCTGGCTGGCCACACGAATCACCAGAGCGCTGACGATGGCCAGCGTGATCGGCAGCGTGATGGTCATCTTGGTGCCGATGCCGCGCTCCGAGTGGACGTCGATCACGCCACCCAGCTTGGCGATGTTCGTCTTGACGACGTCCATGCCGACACCGCGCCCGCTGAAGTCACTAGCTTCTTCACGGGTGCTGACGCCAGGCAGGAAGATCAGAGCGAGCACTTCCTCACGGCTGAGGTCGATCGCGTCTTCCTTGTCCAGCTTGCCGACGCGCACCGCCTTCTCGAGCAGCGCCACTTCATCGATGCCGGCGCCGTCATCCTCGATCTCGATCATGACATGATTGCCCTTTTGATAGGCATTCAGCGCGATCGTTCCCGCGGAAGGCTTCCCCACGGATTCACGTTGACGGGCGCTTTCGATACCGTGATCGATGGCGTTGCGAATCATGTGCATCAGCGGATCGCTGAGTTCTTCGACGATCAGCTTGTCGATCTCCGTCTCTGCGCCGGTGATGACCAGGCGAATCTCCTTCTGCACTTCGCGACTGATCTGACGCACCACGCGAGCCAGGCGATCAAAGACCTGGCCGAGAGGCACCATGCGCACTTCGAGGATGCCTGCCTGCATCTCACTCAGGCGCCGGTCGAACGTGCGGTGCAGCCGATGCAGCTCGGAGGCCAGGTGCCGCATGCCTTCCCCACGCAAGCGCTCGGCGGTGCGCGACAACGCCCCTCGCACGATGGCCAGCTCGCCCACGATGTTCATCAGGTGGTCGAGCTTGCGGATGTCGACGCGCACGGTCTGGGTGACGCTGCGCAAGCTCCCCTGAGTCTCCTGAGGCGCGATCTCCGAATGTCGCGGCCGCGGCACCACCGATTCGGGCTTCGGCGGTATCACGCTGGTGACCGGCCCCTGGCCCGTGAGCCCCGGTGGGGGAATCGTCGCGCTGGTGATGCGACGTCGTGGGACCTCTTCGATCACGATATTCTCGGCGCCAAGCGAGGCGCGCAGCGTCGCCAAGTCGTCCGATGACGCCATCAGCAGATCGAGCTCGATGGTGTCTGGGCTCGTCGCTTCGCCCGTTGGCAAGTACGTGATGATCTCGCCGTGGGCCTTGCCCCGCTGCTTGATGTCTTCGAGCGCCTTGTCGATGGTCGCCAGGTCGAAGTGCACGCGCAGACGGAACAGCCCCAGGCCCTGCTCGACGTTGCTGCGGAGCCGGTGCTCCTCGTACTCGGTGAGCACCGCCATGATACCCGGGTCGAGGTCGTACTCGGCGATCGGATGAGACACCGAGGGCGCCGGTTGTCCCATGCTCGAGATGCGACCCAGAAGCTCATCCAGCTGGGGGATCGGTTCGTCGCTGTGCTCGCGCTCCGCGCTCAGTACGTGGCCAAACAGATCCACCGCCTCGAACAGCAGGTCCAGTACGTCTGCGCTCAGCTGGATCCGCCCGAGCCGCAGGTCGTCGAGGACGTCCTCGAGCTCGTGGGACAGCTGCCCCATGCGGCTAGCACCGAACAGCCCGGCCAGGCCCTTCAACGTATGGACCGCACGGAACGCCTCGTTGACCAACGAGGGGTCGCTGCGGCCACCTTTTTCCGCCGCGTCGAGGCTGAGCAGACTGCGGCTCAGCTGCTCGATGATCTCCTGGGCCTCACTGAAGAACTCCTCGCGGGCCTTGTCACCGATTTCAGCCACCGTCTTTGCCCTGAGCGACCTTCGCCGCCTCGAGTTGCTTGACGACCTCTTGGCACAGCGCCTCAGGGCTGAAGGGCTTGGCCAAGTATCCCGTAGCCCCCAGCTTGAACCCTCGCTCCATATCCTTCTCTGATTTCTGCGTGGAAATCAACAGGACGGGGGTTGCTCGATGGCGCTCGTTCTTTCGCATGAACTGCAAGAGTTCGAGCCCGTTGATGTCCGGCATGTTGATGTCGGTAATGACCAAGTCGTAGGGGCCACGAGGCAACAGCCGCAGCGCATCAAAGCCGCTGCCGGCCTCCACCACCTCAACCTCCTCCAGCTGCGGCTCCGACTCGAGCGCGCTGCGCACGAAGGAACGCATCGACAACGAGTCTTCCACCACCAACACGCGCATCATTTCTCTCCCTTGCCCTGCTCCGCCGCAGCATCAGGGATTCCAGCGTCGGCTGGCGCAGGGGCCTCGAGCTCGTAGTTCTGCATCAGCCAATCCTCCAAATCGGCCCACAGCTGTGGGGCCTCTGCCCCAACGTGCTGCGCCGAGTGCCGCGTCGTAGCGTACTCCTTCAAGGTACCGTGGCGCGCCATCTTCACCAGAGAGCCCAGTGGCGTGCGGGACACGTTGTCACCATTGCCCGAGGCGAAAAAGGTGGGGAGCGCACGCACCTCCGCGTAGGCGCGGTAGACATCCTGCCCCTCGAGGCGCGCTCCGGGGCAGACCAGGCCCAGCGCGGCGACTTTCGGCTGGTGGGCAGCGACCTTGGCGATCAGCGTGGCGCCCAATGAACTTCCGACCAGGGTGATGTGGTGCGGCTCGACGTCTTTCAGGCCGAACTCGATGGCCGCGTCGATGTCCTTCTCGAGGTTCGGGATTTCCTTCTGGGTCATCGCTCCCCAGTCGAGGACCATCCCGCCAGCCGCCGACTTGCTGTCACCGTGACCCCGCAAGTCGACATTCACCACGCGATACTGCTTGGGGGCTACCGCCAGGCGATCGAGCAGCGGCTTCCACTCGCTCCGATCGCCGCGAAATCGGTGAACCAGCACGAGCAGCGGCGCGCTCTTCGCCGCCGCGGGCAGCAAGTCCGCCTTGAGCGGAACCGAGTCTGAAGCGGCAAAGCTCACGGTCTCGAGCTGCGCTGGTGCTGGCGCGGAGCTGGCGACGGCAGAACTGACCGAAGCGCTCTGGCTGGGGCTGGGGGTGAGGTGCTCTTCCTCGCAGCTGCACCCGCTGCCGAGCAACGTCCCTGCGAGCAACACGCCCAGCGCCCCGAGCCGACGTCCGGGTGAACTGCTCACCCCTGGGAGTTGGATAAACCTGCGCATTCGCAGGAGATGTTAGCCCGGAAGCGGCTCGGTCCCCAGCTTCGATTCGGCGCTTGTTGGCAAGGCGAGACACAGCCGAGCTCCGCCATCGTCGCGGTTCTCTGCCCATGCCTTCCCTCCGTGGGCCTCGGCGATGCGCCTCACCAGCGCCAGGCCCAGCCCAAGGCCGCCACCCCGGCGGCGGTGAAACGCCTGAAACGCCCGCTCGAGCTCCGCCTCCGGGAAGCCAGGCCCGCGGTCCAACACTCGCACGACCACCCCGCCCGCACCGTCCGAGTCCAGCTCGATCCGCTCCACTCCCCCCGCGTGCCGGCGCGCGTTCTCGAGCAAGTTGGCGAGCGCCCGAGCGATCAAGGTGGGGTCCACTCGGACCTCGGCGCGCTCCGTAGCGTCCGCCATCGGAACCTCCTCGAGGCCAGCCCGCTCTCGGGCCCGCTCGACCAGATCGGCCAGCGCCAACGTGCGCGGGTCCAGCTGCTGGAAGTCGAGCCGCGAGCTGGCGATGAGCTCGCTCATCAGCCGGTCGATCTCCAGCACCTCCTCCTCCACGTCATCGAGCAACGCGCCCTGGGGGTTCTCACGCAGCAACTCCACCAAGACGCGCAGGCGCGCCAGTGGAGTGCGCACCTCATGGCTCACCGCCGCCAGCAGCTCCTTGTGCTCCTGGAGCTGACGCTCGATGCGCCCCGCCATGTGATCGATGGCCTCCGCCAGCACACCCACTTCTCCCGCTTCTCGCGGGGTGAGGTGGGTGCGACTCGAGAGCTTGCCCTCGCCGATCTCCCTGGCTGTGTCCACCAGGCGGCTCAGCGGCCGTGTGAAGCGACGCGCGAAGAAGCCCGCAGATAGCCACAGCACCGTGCCCGCCGTGAGCAGCACCAGCAGAAAGGTCTTCGCGGCGTGAGGGGGCGCTCGGTGGTTCACGCACACGCTCACACTGCCGAGCTTCGCCGGCCCTCGCGCGACCTGGGAGATCAGATCCGGCTCCTGGCAGCTTCCGTGTGCATCCAGCACCCGCCCACCGGCGTCATGCAGAACAATGTCCACGCGGAAATTTTCCGCCATGGAGTGCATCAAGCGTGAGCGCTCGGCCGGCTGCTCCCAGACCTGACCGAACTGCTCGCCAACGAACTGGGAGATGCCAGCGACCTCGGCATGCCAAGGCGCGCCCCCGCCGATCAGAAGCCGACCGGCCGTACCGGCCACGAGCATCATCACGAACAACGTCATGCCGAGCCAGAAGAACAGCCGGCGATGCATCCGCGCCTTGATCCAGAAGCCCCAGCGGCCGCCAGGATGCCAGTGGCCATGGCCGTGCCAGTGACCCGCCCACGGAGGCCCGCGGCGCATGCGTCGACGCATCAGCTCGGCGCGGCGTCGTCGCCGCTCTCGGCGGTCGGTCATGAGTATCGGAGCACCATGGCGCGCTTCACGCCGTCACTCCGCCCGCGGCGAACACGTAGCCCACCCCGCGAACCGTACGGATGCGCTCCTTGCCGAGATTGCCCAACTTCTTGCGAAGGTGAGACACGTGGACGTCCACGGTGCGTTCGCCCACGGCGACGTCACTGCGCCCCGCTTCATCGAGCAAACGTCCGCGCGGGATGACGCGCCCGGGACGCCTCATCAGCGCGACCAGCAAATCCAGCTCCAACCCGGTCAGCTCGACCCACTCGCCGTCGAGTTCCGCTCGCCGCTCCGCCGGGTACACCACGAGCCCATCGATACACAGCCGCTCGTCGCCGAGCTCGTTGCGGACCCGCCTGAGCACCGCGCGCACCCGAGCCAGGAGCTCACGGGGGCTGAACGGCTTGGGCAGGTAGTCGTCCGCGCCGAGCTCGAGCCCGACCACGCGATCTGTCTCGTCTCCCTTTGCGGTCAACATGATCACCGGGATGCTGTTATCCTCGCGGATCCGCTTGAGCACCTCCAGGCCGTCCAGCCCAGGCATCATCACATCGAGCAGGACAGCGTCGTAGGCACCCCTCGAGAGCATCGCGAGCCCTTGACGCCCGTCCGCCGCGTGCTCCGAGGTGACCCCATTCTGATTCAAAAAACCTTGCAACAGCTCGTACAGTCGCCTGTCATCGTCAACGATCAGTAGCTTCACGGGTGCTCCAAACGGCGTGCTCCGCCCCAACTACCCCAACGCTCGTGCCGCCGCCAGGCGGCGCCCAGTCATGCGGTGCGGGGCGGCGCCGAGCGAGATGTCGCCTCAGGGTCGTCGAGGTGGCGGGCCCGCGTTGGGCGGCGCCGCAGGGGGCGGCGGCGCGGACCAATACGGGGCCTGCCAGGGACCGTAGCCCCAGCCGGCGCCCGGAGGCGGGCGGTAATCAGGCGTGGACTCGGCGCGACGCCTGTCGGCAGCGTCGAGGCAAACATCAGCGACGTGGCGCTCGAAGTAGCTCCGTCGCATGTCGTGATGGCGGTGCATGCGAAACGCCATGCTGGCGAAACCACCCGCGAAGCCCAGCAAGGCTCCGAACAGGAGCAGCGCCTTGAGCGCGCGATGCTTCACGCCACGCATCACCAACGCCCCCCGCCGCGCCAGGGGCCGAATGGCACGTCACCACGATCGATCCAGTCGGCCAGCTGGGCGCGCTGTCCTTCATCCAGCGCGGCGTGGGTCCGGCTCAGCGCCCCCACCGCAGTCTTGCGAAACTCACTCAACAGATCGTCATGCTGCGCGAAGAGTTGACCGAGGCGCTCGACGTCGAGTTCCTCCGCGCGCAGCGCCGCTGAAATTTCCCTACGGCTATCTTTGAGTTGCCCGCGCAACTTGCGGCCACCATCCATCACCTCACTGATCGCAGCCTGGAGCTCACGCTCCTGGCCAGGACTCGTCTCGAGGCGCTCGAACACCCGCCGCAAAGCCATATCCCGAAAGCGACCACGCCCTGCGTGACGCCCGTGACCGTGGTGGTCACCGTGCCGGCCATGCCTGCCGCCGCACGCTCCACCGTGGTGCCCTTCCCAGGGCCCGTCTCCAGCATGTGCGAAGGCCATTCGGTGCCAACGTTCGCGACGAATCACCGCGAACAAACCGGCCAGGCAGGCCGCTCCAAACAGAAATCCAAACATCGAGGCTCCTTTCAGTAATTGCTCGATGACTGGAGCTTGGGGTGCGCGGGTTAAGGCTGAAGCCCGGCGTTTGTTAAGAAGTGTTTGCCGCCGCTGGCCCAAAGCAGAAAGCCAGAGCGCGCTGCTCTGGCTTTCGTCGGTCCATCGCACGCGCGCAGCGCCGCTCAGCGATACGGATTGGACAGCGGGTCTTCCTTGGGCGGAGGCGGAGGCTTTTCCTCCGGGGGCTTCTCCTCAGGCTTCTCCTTGGGGGGCTTTTCCTTCTTCGGAGGCGCCCAGCGGTAGTATCCGCGCGGCTTCTTCTTTTCGTCTTCCTCTTCCGGCTCAGCACTCGCAGAAGGCGCCGCACTGGGCGCAGCAGCAGCGCTCGCGCTCGCCTCCGCGGTTTCTTCTGGTGCCTCCGCAGGCGCCGCGCTCACTGG
>JAUILJ010000431.1 GCA_030433055.1 Polyangia bacterium | reverse complement strand
CCGACGCTCGCGCCTGGCGGGGGCTGCGACGCATGGTGCTGCAAGCCCATGCGATGAGCCTCGGCCCGATCGCAGGGCCGGTCCAGCTCAACGTCCGGGCGCGCAAGCCGCTGGAGCCAGAGCCTGAAGGCCCCCTGGCGGACTATGTGGACTCGCTCATCGGGTCTCACCCCCAAGCTAAACTCCGCACGGAATCAATCGTAAGCAATGAGAGCGCGGAACGGCTGGCGGAGCGTCTGAATCAGGCCAAGCGGGGCGCGATAGTCTGTGGCCCGCTCGGACCAGAGCAAGCGGCGCCAAGGCAGCTGATCGCGCGAGTCGCCGCGGCCACGGGCTGGCCGGTTTGGTACGAAGCGACCAGCAACGCACAGCCCAGCCAAGGCGGGGTCACGCGCTTCGATACTTGGCTACGAGACGGCGCTGCACGGGCAACGCTGCTGCCTGACGTGATGCTCCAGCTGGGACCGCTGCCCACCTCGGGGCAGCTCCTGCGGGCCCTCGAGAACTGCGAGGTCGAGCGCCACGTCATCTGCCCCTTCGGTCATCAAGATCCAGCAAACCGCGCCGCGAGCGTGCAGACGGCGGACCTCGGGCCCAGCCTCGAGCGGCTGCTGCCGATGCTACGGCCGGCCGCCGAAGCCGCCGAGTACCGCGCTCGCTTGGGCAGGGTGGAGGCAGCGTGTGAAGCGGCGCTGGGAGAAGTCCTCGCAGCCTGCGACGTGGAGTCGCAGCTGAGCGAGGCCAGCGCCTGCGACGCCATCCTACAAAACCTCCCGGAAGCGGCCACCCTGAGCGTGGGCAACAGCCTGGCGGTGCGCCAGGTCGACTGGTTTCGGCGTACCCGACTGCCCGGTCGGGTACTGTCGCAGCGCGGCCTCAACGGCATCGATGGCAACGTCAGCGCGGCCGTTGGCAGCGCGTGGGCCGCGAAGCCACCCGGAGCTCACCTGCTGCTGCTTGGAGACCTGAGTTTTCTCCATGACTTGGGGGCCTTGTGGGCTGCGGCTGCACTGGAGCAGAACCTCGTGATCTGCGTCCTCAACAACGCGGGAGGTCGCATCTTCGAGATGCTGCCACTGGCTTCCCAGGCCGACCCAGAGACGCTGCGACCTTGGACCACACCACACGCGGCGAACCTGGAGAGCGCCGCCGGCGTCTACGGCCTGGCGTACTTCCGAGCGAACAGCCGAACCGAGATCAAGACGACACTGGATGCCTGTCTGAGCCGCAACGCGGCGGCGATAGTGGAAGTTCGGGTCGCCGACCAATCGAGTATTTCTGCTCAGCGTGCCTTGTGGCGCCACGCGAGTGCGCGTATCTCCGCAGCGCTGTAGGTCGCAGAGTCGCCTGCTGGGGCTTCCCCAACTGGTACTCGTCGCGTAGCGCATGGACATCGTCTTTCTTCACGGATTTACCGGTACGCCGGGTTCATTTCGCTGGGTGCGTGAGGCGCTAGCCCCGCTCGACGTACGCGTCTTCGCGCCTGTTCTGGTCGGTCACGACGGGGGGCCCCAAGAGCGATGCACGTTCGAGGCGGAGGTCGAGCGCCTGAGCCGCGAGATCGACGAGAACGGCTTCCGCGGGGCACACCTCGTCGGCTACTCGCTCGGCAGCCGCGTGTCGCTCGGCCTGCTGATGCACGACCAGGCACAGTTCGCCTCGGCGACCCTGGTCGGGCTGCACGCTGGGCTCGAAAGTGAAGCCGCACGGAAGCAACGAATCCAGGCGGACGAAGGCTGGTGCGAGCTGCTGGAGCGCCAGGGCATCACGGCGTTCATCCGCGCCTGGGTAACGCTTCCTCTGTGGGACTCTCAACAGAGCCTCAGCGACGAGAAGCTGCAAGCCCAGGCGCGAGACCGCATGAGCCACTCGGCAGCAGGCCTGGCCTGCTCCCTGCGCAGCCTGGGTCTCGGCCAAATGCCAGCCTATGTGGACCGGCTGCATACGCTGAAGCTGCCCGTGCAGCTGGTCGTGGGTGAGCTGGACCAGAAGTTTCGCGAGGTTGCTCAGCGGCTAGTCCGTACGCTGCCGCGCGCACGCTTGCACATCGCCGAGGGCGCGGGACACAACGTGCTCCTGGAACGTCCCGATTTCATCGCTCAAGTGTTAAGAAGCGCGGACACGTCGTGTCCTCCAGAGAGCTGAACTCCCCGCCCCCCAGAGCCAAACTCCCCGCGCCCGGGAGCTTCGGCGCTTGGGTACTTGCCTGCCGACCCGCCACGTTGTCCGCGAGCTCGGTGCCCGTGTTGGTCGGAGCGGCGTGTGCCTTCCTCGCTGGCGGCTTCAAGCTCGGCCCGGCGCTCGCCGCGTTGGTCGGAGCGGGGCTCCTGCAGATCGGCAGCAACTTCGCCAACGACGTCTTCGATTTCGAGAAGGGTGCCGACACCGAAGAGCGCCTGGGGCCGACTCGCGCGGTACAAGCCGGCTTGGTCAGCGCGGCAGGCATGAAGCGTGGCATGTGGCTGGTGTTCGGCCTTGCGCTGCTCGTCGGCATCTACCTGACATGGGTCGCAGGTCCCGTGATCATCGTGATCGGGTTGTGCTCCATCGCGGCGGCCATCGCCTACACCGGCGGGCCGTATCCGCTCGGATACCACGGCCTGGGCGACGTGTTCGTGATGTTGTTCTTCGGCTTCGTGGCCGTGCTGGGCACGGTCTACGTGCAGCTGGGTGAGCTCACGCGCCTCGCGTGGATCGCCAGCGTTCCCGTGGGTGCGCTGGCCACCGCCATCCTGGTAGTGAACAACGTGCGCGACTGCGACACCGACCGTGAGGCAGGCAAGCGGACGCTAGCCGTACGCTTCGGCAAGCGCGCGGGGATTGGCGAGTACATCGTGCTCTACGCAGTCTCCTACCTCACGCCGCCGCTGGTCTGGCTTGGTGCGGCTTTTGCAAATCAAGCGGGAGCGAATCCTGAAGCGAGCGCACAGGCGGCACTCAAACCCTGGGTGATGCTGCCTTGGTTAGCTTTGCCCTTGGCGATCAAGAACGCGAGCGCCATGCTTCGCGACCTGCGCGGAGCAGCGAGCGGAGCAGAGGCGACACGGCAACGTGGCGTCCTGCTCAACGAAACCCTGGTGAGGACCGCAAAGCACCTCGCCATCTTCGGCTTGCTGTTCGCGATTGGTCTGACACTATCCGGAATCTGAGCTGTTGCCCGCGCCTCCCTCGGCGCGAAGTCTGAGAGCCTGAGAGTATGCGCGCTGCCCGCTGTCGCGTGCGCCTCGAGAAGAGGCGTGAGCTTGAACTGAACCACACCACCTCGAATGGAAGCTGGACCTCGCGCCCGAGCGCGCTGGTTCACTTGTTTTCGAAGGATGGGACCACCGGCACGGGCGAGCTCGCACCGCTGCCCGGCTACAGTCCCGACGAGTTCGACGCCGCCTACGAAGCGCTGTCCGATCTCGGTCCGCTGGAGATCGACCCGCCGGATCTGGCCAAGCCGCGCATCTTGCTCGCGCGCATCGAGGCCATGGTACCCCGCAGCCTTCCCTCCGCGCGCTTCGCGCTGAGTTCCGCTGCGATGGACTGGGTCGGACAGCAGGAAGGAATTCCCGCGTGGGAATTACTGATCCCGCCAACGGAGGCTGGCAAGGCGGACTCGGTGCCTCTCTGCGCCCTGCTCCCCAAAGACGACCCTGCTGGCGCCACGAGAGCGCTCGTGGGAGCCGGCTACACCTGCGTGAAGTACAAGGTCGGAAAGGACCTCAAGCAGGCCACCCAGGAGCTCAAGGCCATCTCCGAGGTGCTCACGCAGGAGGGTTTGGGGGGAGGGTCTCTGCGCTTGGATGCAAACCAAGGGCTCACCGCCAAGGAGCTGGGGGACGCCTTGAAGGCGCTGAGCGAATACGCGCCCGATATCCTCGAGGAACCAATCGCCAGCGCGGAGCTGGTCGCGTGGCTCAGCGCTGGCAACACATCGCCCTGCGCGCTCGGCATCGACGAGAGCCTGTTCCACGCTCCCAGCATGGTCAAAGCCTGGCTCGGGACGCACCAGACCGCCGCGGTCGTATTGAAGCCGACCTGTCTCGGCCTCGCGCGCTGCCTGGACATCGCCGAACAGGCTCGCAGCGTGGGAGTCGATGTCACCGTGAGCCACTGCTTCGAGGGCGCGATCGGGTATACCGCGGTCGCCGCGGTAGCCATCGCGATTGGTAGCCGCAAGCTCCCGAGCGGCCTCGCGCCGCCGAGCACCCTCAGCGTATCGACCAAGCGGGCTGGCGCCGCACCGCCGTTCATCGCCGCGGGGTATCTTACCCCCTGGGATACCTCGGGGCTGGACACCGAGTTCGCGGTGCGCGGTTGAGCTTCGGCTCAACCGCGCTGTCACTGGGCCGGGTCGCTGGCGAGCAGCCTTCGCGGATCGCGCTGATCGACGGCGATCAGCTGGTGAGCTTCGGGCAGCTGCTGGACGGCGCGCGAGGGGCGCAGGCCTGGCTCGCGGAGCAAGGGTTACTCGATGCGCCTTTGCTCGCCAGCGTCGCAGAAGCGAGCAGGCGCCACATCGAGCTGGTGCTGGGCGCCATCGATCTGGGACTGCCCATCGCCTTCGTGCACCCGCGCCTGCACCCGGCCGAACGCCGCAGGTTGCTCGATGGCTTCGAGCGCACTCGAGCGGCTCCGGTGCTGGATGCTTCGGTGCTTCCCGAGCACGGCTGGACCGCGAGCGCTGGCCGAGCGCGAACCAGCGCGCCTCACCCCCGAGCCAGCACACGACGACCGGAAGACGCCTGGCGCAGCTGGGAGGCGGTCCTGTTCACCAGCGGGAGCACCGGCAAGCCCAAGGGAGTGATCCTGGGCAGCGAGCAGTTCTTGGCGGCGGCACGCGCCTCGGAGCAGAACCTCGGCTGGCTCGCTGAAGATCGCTGGCTCTTGAGCCTGCCGGTGGCGCACGTCGGCGGTCTGTCCATCGTGCTTCGTTGCCTCGCGGCAAAGCGCACGGTCGTTCTCCCGCAGCCGGGGCCCGGCCTGGACATGGGACGGCTGACGCGAGCGGTGGAGCAGCACCGGGTGAGCCTCATGAGCCTGGTCCCGACGCAGCTGGAGAAGCTGTCCGGTTGGCGACCGCCGGACAGCCTGCGGGCCGCGTTGATCGGGGGAGCGGCCGCGCGTCACGAGACGCTGCGAGCGGCTCGCCAGAACGGAATTCCGACGCTGACGACCTACGGCGCGACGGAGGCTTGCTCCCAGCTCGCGACGCAGCCCCTGGGCAGCCCGCTGCGAGAAGACGGCGCCGTGGGGCCACCGGTGGCAGGCACGCGGCTCGAGATCCGAGCTGGACGAATCGCGGCCAGGGGCCCACAGCTGATGCGAGGTTACTTGCCTCGAGGAAATGAAGCAATCGAGGGAGCTGGGACCGAGGACGGTTGGCTCGTGACCAGCGACGCGGGGGAGCTGAGCGCTGATGGGTGGCTGCGGGTGCTCGGTCGCATCGACGATCTGATCATCACCGGCGGAGAAAACGTGCACCCCACGGAAGTGGAGTCGCGGTTGCTCGAGTGCTCGGTCATCCACCAGGTGCTGGTCGCCGGCGTCCCCGATGACACGTTCGGTCAGGTAGTCGGGGCAGTGCTCGTGGGTGACGCCACCCGCGAGGCCGAGTTCACGGCGTTCTGCGGCGGCCTGGCGGCGCATCAGCGCCCTCGCCGCTGGCGCTGGGTCGAGGCCCTGCCTCAGCTGCCCAACGGCAAGCCAGATAGGCGCCGTGTGGCTGGCTTGCTCGCTCTGCCGTAGCTTGGCGGCGGCTTACGGCCTCAGCGATGGCATCCAGCCACGTCGCGAGAGGGGCCGCCCCTTGTCGCTCATCGCCGCATCCCTCGACCTGCTCGGCGCCAACCACGGCTCCCCGACTGACCGCGCCAGTGAGGAAGCGCCGCACTTAGCAGCGTCGGCACGTCGCGCTGCCAGGCGAGGCGGTGGCGTGAGGCGCTCTCGAAGCCGCGTGGCGGCGCTCCACGTTCGCCTCGTGGAGCCGGCACTGGCACGGGTGCTGCTTTGACTGCGAGCGAAGCGAACGTGAAGCCCAACGGGCCTCGCGCTCAAGCCTGGGGGAGCGGCCCTCCAAGTCGTTTCCTCCAGGTAATAAACGTCGGCTCCCACACCGTGACCCGAGGGTCGGTGTGGCCACGATTCACGAGGATTACATGAAGCACTTGATCTCCCTGGTTTGTCTGTCCGCTGCCCTCGCCGTTTCCGCTTGCAGCAGCGGGGATTCGCTGGTCGAAGAGGCGAACAACACCGTCGACTGCGCTCAGATCTGCGATACGTACAGCGACTGCGTCACCGACATCGACGTGACGAACTGCACGGACTACTGCGAGGATCAGGCAGACGCGAGCGAGGCGACCGAGGATCGGGTCCAGGCATGTGAAGACTGCCTAGACGACAAGTCGTGCAGCGAGGCCGCGATGTCCTGCTGGGACAACTGCGCGTTCGTGCCGGTACCCGAATGATCCTGGGCGAAACGCCCGGCTCCGCTGTGGCCTCGCGCTGCCAAATGAGGGGCCGTGCGGCGACACCTTCGCGGGACGAGCGTGAACCTCAGCTTGGTATTTGGTTCACGACGTTCGGAGGTGCGAGGGGGTAAGCGACGGTGTCGCCGCACGGCTGACGCTCAGCGGGGGATGGTGTGCCTGGGAATGGCCCCCCTCTGGCCCGCGGCGGGGTTTGGCTCTCGATCAGTGCCGTGGACCATGCCTCTACGTACGCACGCCGAGCGCCTGACTTCCCCCGAAGGGGAAGCCCGCAGTGCTCACTTTTGAGACTGAATCAGCCTAAGATCCGCTGGCCGCAGCCACTTCCCGCAGAAAGTCCACGCGGAAACGAACGGGCTCGAGGATACGCAACCGGTGGGGCGTATCCGGCTCGATGACCCCGAGCGCACCCGTGTAGAGCCCGCGCCGGGACCGCTCCACCTCCCGGATCAGG
>JAUILJ010000430.1 GCA_030433055.1 Polyangia bacterium | reverse complement strand
CTCGGTGTACGTGAACAATGGCCTGGCCGTGGCCTACGCGTTGGCTTTCTATCCGGATCGCCCGGGGGTGGTCCTGCCGTGCATCCTGATCACCGTGCCCATGGTCTGGGTGATCGGCTGGGTTGGTCGGGTGATGCCCCTCCCGGCTGCGCAGGAGCCCGCGCCTTGATACCCTATTCGGGATGACCCTGGCGAAGCTGGCTGAGCAGAACCTTGAGCAGTTCGGCGTCTATGAACGATTGATCTTCGAGGGGGAGCGGCTGACGAACCTCGAGCTGCACGAGCGCAGCACGCGGCTCGCTGGGGCGCTGCGCGAGCTCGGGCTGTCTCCGGGGGACCGGGTCATGCTGCTCATGACGAATCGCCCGGAAGTCCTGGTCAGCTACGCCGCCATCTGGCGTGCCGGTGGGGTCGCGGTCCCCGCGCTGTTTCTGCTCGAGGCGCACGAGCTTGCCTTCATCGCCGAGAATTGCCAGGCCAGGATCCTGATCACGTCCTCCGAGTTGCTGCCCAAAGTGGGGGACGCCGCCAAACACGGAGCGCACTTCGAGCATGTGCTGGTCGCTGACGCGACCTCCGAGCAGTACCCCACGCTGCCCGACGTCATTGCCTCGGGGAAACCGCTCGAGGGGCCGATCGCCCGCGCAGACGCTGATCTCGCCGTGCTGCTCTATACCAGTGGGACGACGGGGCGGCCGAAAGGGGTGATGCAGACTCATGGCAACCTCGTCGCGGCGACGCGCAATTCTCAGGCGTCGTCCAACCGAGATGGGGCGAACGATGTCGGGCTATTGGTGCTCCCGTTGGCTCATAGCTTTGGCCTCGGCGTCGCGGTTGGCGGATATCTCTTCGGCGGCAAGAGCGTGCTCATGCGCTGGTTCGAGCCGAAGCGAGTTCTCGACCTGATTCGTGAACACCGTGTCACCGCCATGGCGGGGGTTCCGGCAATGTACATCGGCCTGATGGCGTGCGCGGAAGCACTCGAGGCAGCAGGACAGCCCGTGAACACGAGCAGCGTGGAGCGCTGGCTGGTGGGCGCGGCGCCCATGCCGATGGAGCAGCTCGCGCGCTTCGAGGAGCGCTTTGGCGGTCGCATGTACGTTGGGTACGGCCTAACCGAGGCTTGCCCCGGGATCGCTATCGACCGTGAGGGGTATCCGCGAAAGCCGGGGTCCACTGGCTTGCCCATGGAGGGAGTCGACGTTCGCATCGTGGATGACGACGGCCGCCCCGTGGCAACGGGCGAGCTGGGAGAGGTGATTGCGCGTGGAAAGAACATCAGCCCTGGCTATCTGGGGCTGCAGAGCGAGACAGCGCGCGCGTTCCGCGATGGCTGGCTCTACACGGGTGATGTCGGCTATCTCGACGAAGACGGTTACCTGTTCATCGTCGAGCGCAAGAAAGACTTGATCATTCGCGGCGGCTTCAACGTGTATCCGAAGGACGTAGAGGAGGTCCTGCACGCGTTGCCGGAGATCCTCGAGTGTGCCGTGGTGGGCGTGCCTCACGAAGTCCTCGGAGAGGAGGTCGTCGCCTATGTCGTGCTGCGAGCGGGAACTCGACTCGATGCCGAGCAGGTCGCTCTGCACGCCCAGGCACATCTCGCAAAGTACAAGACACCCGCGCACGTGTTCTTCGTGGATTCGCTTCCCAAGAATGGCGTGGGCAAGATCATGAAAAAGGAGCTACGCAAGCTGGCAGCGACCCAGTTAGCTCGCGAGTGACTTCGATGCAGCGTCTCCCCATCTCCAGGCGTGTCCGTCTCGTTTCCGTGCTGAGCGTGAGCGGCGCCCTGCTGTCGAGCGTCGGTTGCGAGATCGTGCAGAGCAACATTCCCATCACCCTCGAGGAAGAGGATGACACCGCTGAAGAAGACGCCGGAGGCGGCCTACCAGCATATCCAGGCCCAGCCTGCGGTGTGGCCAGCGCCGTGCTCTGCACGCTGGGCTCCCTAGCTCCTGATGCGTCGCTGGGCGACGCAGGTCAGTTCGACGCAGACGCGCCTGATGCAGCGCTCGACTCGAGCAGTGCCGATGGGGCGACGGACATCGATGCTGCGACGGCACCCGACGGTGACGCGCAACCTGGCGCTGACGCGGGAGAGACGGAGGCGGACGCTGAGGCCACTGCGGACGCGGCCGCTGGGAACGCCGACGATCCGCTCACTGAGGAATGGTGCGCGCTCCGTTGCTTCGAGCGCTGTGACACGGGCGAGTGGGAGTGCACAGGTACGGTGTGTGGCCGTGGTGAGCCACCGCCGAGTTGCGAGCCAAGCGAGTGACCGCCGTCGAGCTCGGGCTGCGAGATCGACGCCGCCGACTCGACGCCGATATTGGGCGAATGGCGTGGCCGGTGATCGCGTCACTGCTCGTGATCAATGCCATCGAGCTGGTCGACATCGCGATGCTCTCCCGACTGGGACGCGACTCCGTGGCCGCGGTCGGATACTCGGCGCAGTACGTGCATCTCGTCGTGACGTCGCTTCAGGCGGTGGCCATCGCCAGCGTCGCCCTCATGGCGCGGGCGGTGGGCGGGGGAGATCTGCGCCGAGCTCGCGCGGCGTTCGCCGCAGGCGGCGGTTTCAGCGTGTGTATCGCGTCACTGGTCGCTGGGTTCGTCTGGCTGGCGCCCAGCGTTCCGTTGCGCTTGCTCGGCGCGACTCCACAAGTCACCGCTCTGGCGATTCCTTATTTCCGCTTGGTAATGACGGGTACTCTGCTCGTCGCCTTGGACTCCAGTATCGAGAGCGCATATCGGGCTCGCAAGAACACCCGAGTGCCCCTGATCGCGGTCCTAGCGACGGGTTGCACCAAGCTTGGTTTGAACCTGGTGCTGGTGTTTGGGCTGCTCGGCTTCCCGCGCCTCGGCCTGAAGGGGGCAGGCATTGCCACGCTGGCCGCACATGGCGTGGGGCTCGCGATTTACTGGGTCGCGCGACGCGTGGACTCGGAGCCGAGAGAGGAGCGCCTGAGCCCGAGCTGGACCGCCCTCAAGGCACATCGCAACACGCTGGGCGAAATGGCGCGGGTGGCGTTTCCTGCGCTGGGCGAACGTCTGGTCATGAACGTGGCGCTGCTGGCCTATTTCGCGATCCTCTCCAAGAGCTATGGCGGAGCGGCGATCGCCGCCTACGCCATCGGCGTTCGGCTGCTCGCGTTCTCCTGGATCCCTGGGCTTGGTTTTAGCGTCGCGGCGGCGACTCTGGTCGGGCAAGCGCTCGGCGCGCGAGACGTCGGTCTCGCGCGCCAGTCGGGTTGGCGGTCCGTACGGCTCGCGCTGATTGTGATGGCGCTGCTCGGCGTGGTGGTGGCCTTCCTGCGTGGTCCGCTCGCCCGGGGCTTCACTGCGGACACGGCGATTCTCGAGGACCTGGTGCCGTTCCTGCTCACCTTGGCCATGGCCCAGCCCTTCATGGGAGTGCACTTCACGCTGTCCGGCGCGCTGCGTGGCGCTGGAGACACGATGACTCCGTTTCTGGGCGCGGCGCTGGGCAACTGGCTGATCCGCGTGCCGCTCGCGTACTATTTCGCCACTCACGGCGCCAGCGTGGTGTGGGTGTGGAGCGCGCTGGTTGGGGACCATATCGCTCGCTCGATTTGGTCGGTGGTTGCGTTTCGCGCTGGGCGCTGGGCGCGTGGTGTATCCAGCGAAACAGACCAGCAGGGGACCACGGAGTTGGCGCGATGAAGCGTACGAGACGGCAAGTCTTGGGTGTGTTGCTCGGGTTGCCCCTGGGGGGATGCATCGGAGAAGCGCAGCAGGCGCCTTTCGCTGCTGCACCGAGTCGCATATCCGCGCGGCGGCAACTCGAGGACCTCGGCGCGCGATACGAGGCGCTGATGCGAAGCCATGGCGAGCTCGCGCTGAGAACGGGTCACGGACCCGAGTCCTCGCCCGCGCTCCTGGAGTTGAAGGGTCGAGAGCTCTCACTCATGGGGCGTGCCGAGCGCTTGCTCGAGTATCACGAAGCTCTGTTGCCTCCGGCCCTAGCCCGTTCATGGCAGTTGGGCGCTCTCGGCCTAAGGCTGTTCGATGACGCAGAGACCCGAAAGCTCGAGGAGGCCCTGGCGGTGGCTCAGGTCTCCCCCGCGGAGGTCAACCGCGAACCGCTCGAGCGCGCTCGGGTGGACGAGCTGCTGCACTCCCGGCGCCCCGAGGAAAGAGACATCGCGAAGGCCGCGCTCGAAGGCCTTCAGGCGCGCTGCGCGCCCATCGCGCGTGAGTTGCTACTCCGCAGGCGCGCGCGCGCGCGGGAGCTGGGTGAAGACTACTACGAGACAGCGCTGCGCATACGCCGGGTGAAGTTGTCGAGGCTCGAGCAGCTGGCTCAGGCTTTCGTCCGCGGCACTGATGACGAGACGCGCTCCATGGCTCGCTCCCTCACGCGGATCCTTCGGCGGGGGGTTGGTCGTCGGCGCGGCGCCTACGCCGCGAATGATCTGGAGTTCGCGCTCGATCGCCTCGCTCCGCTCCCGGAGGTGTGGTTCCCTGCGGCTCGGGGCTTCGGAGTCGCGCGTAAGCTGGTGACGACGCTCGGCTTCGACGCTGACGTGTCGTCGCCTGAGGTGTTGCGGGCGAACTCTCCGTACCAGTGCCCTGGAGAATCGATGAGTGTGCCGCTGGCAATCCCCGACGACATTCGTTTGGTGGTCGCCCAAGCGAGGGGGATCGCCGGCTGGCGCGCTTGCCTGGCTGAATTGGCTCGAACCATCGAGCTGACCCGCACTCAGGAGGCCGAGGCGTTGCTCAAGGGCTATCCCTGGATTCCTGGTCTGGCGGACCCTGCATTCGATCGGGGGTTTGCAGGCGTGTTCGCCAGCCTGCTCGGCTACCCAGAGGTACTCGAGGAGTATGGCAAGGTGTCCGCACGCGTGACCGCACGGGCGGCGCAGTCTCAACGCATGCGCAGGTTGTTTGGCCTGCGGCAGACCGTTGCTTGGATGACATTCGAGCGTCGCGCGCTGGGGAACCCGAAGCAGGATCTGAACCGCCTCGCGGGCCAGGTCTACGCTCGGCTCACCGGCGTGAACCACCCCGTGTACTGGGCCGCGGATCCTCGGCTGGTGGTCTGCCCTGGCGGGGAGCCCACGGTCCTGATTGGGGAACTCTTTGCTGCTTCGGTGCACAGCTGGCTACGCGCTGACGGGAGTCCCCACACCGATCCACCCCGCCTTGGGAGTGACACTGGCCGCCGCTTGGCGGCGGCGTTCCTCAGCGTCGGGGTGTCGCGCTCGATCGATGAGAAGCTGCTAGCGGCGCAAGGCGAGCGTTTGTCCGCGCGCCACATCGTGAATCAGCTCACGAGGCACCGGGCCCGTTTGGAGCGTCCGATCATGCTTTGACCCTCCGGCTCCTCAACGCGATCAACGCAAGGCCGAGCGCGCACCACGCGAGGCTCTCGCTCGGCGCGCCACCGCGTCGCTTGACGCTGCAGCCGCCGCCGGTGCCATCGTGCCTCGGTGCTTCCGTGAGGTACAACTCCGTCGCGCTGAGGCTATCGGGCTCGCTGAGCACTCGCTTGTGCGTCTCGCACAGGCTCGTGCATTCGTACATGGTGCTCCAGGGGTCCTCTGTGTCCTCTCCGAGTCCAAAGAAGTGACCGAGCTCGTGGGTCACCACGCTCTCCAAGTCGAAGCGGCTGCCGCAGCTCGCGCCCCTGGTTCGATCAGCGCAGCTGGCGCCAGCGTCCAACTCCTGGCTCAGCAACCCGAAGTCGCGTCGTGCGTTCACGAAGATGTCCGCCTCCACGACCTCGCCGGTGCTTGGGTTCGCGTAGGCGACCGTGATCGCCAGGTCCCTGCGGTGCCCCGGGATGTTGAGGCGTCGGTAGCTGACGGTGTTCTTGCCGTCGGGAATCAAATCGGCGAGCTCGAGTGCGGCTGGTCCGGCCGCCCTTTCGTCGGTCCTCGGCGGCTCTGTCTTCACTTGAACGCGTGGTAGCTGCTCGATGTGTTGCCAGGCGTCGACCGCTTGCGCAACGGCCTGAGGCGCCTCTCCGTCCACGCTGCGAAACGTGGGGTCGACCCAGAGCACCAGGTCACGCGCACCCCAGCGCTCAGGATCCCCTCTCTCCGTGAAGCGGATCTCCGCGGCTCCGCTTACGATTCGTGGAGCAGGGGAGGGCGGTTCCCGATGGGAGAACGTGCCTAGGCTGACCAACACCAGGGTGGCGCCCGCAACCAGCCACGCCCGCCCCTTGCGGCGTCGCGGGAAGGCGTCAGGTGCGCGCGTATGGGCTACCGGCCGTAGGCTCAGCCCGACTGGGTGGGTACTCTGCATGCGGATCGACCTCCGACACCCAGCCCGAACGGTTCTGCTCAGCGATCCTTGAGTGTAACGCGCCGGCAAAAGCTCGAACACGTCGTCGCTCCGGCCAGCTGAACCCTGGGATACGCCGCGAGGAGGCTTGATCTACGCGCGCTTATGGTGTCTCTCACAAAGCCCATGCACGAAGTGGACGACGACGTACCCCCCCGAGTCTTGATCATCGCAGGCAGCGACTCGAGCGGCGGTGCCGGCATCCAGGCAGACATCAAGACCGTCACGCTGCTCGGCGGCTATGCGATGACGGCCGTGACCGCCATCACGGCGCAGAACACCCTCGAGGTGGCCGAAGTGGAAGCCACTGAGGGTTGGTTGATCGAGCGTCAGATCGAGGTCGCGTTGGCCGACATCGGGGCAGACGTCGTGAAGACGGGGATGCTACCGACCCGGGCCGCGGTGAAGGCCGTATGCAAGGCGCTCGGGGGTCACCAGATCCCTGTAGTCGTCGACCCGGTCTTGATCGCGACCAGCGGTGGGCGCCTGGCAGATGGTGAAGTCGCTCGTGCGATGGTCGAGGACCTGATCCCGCGTGCGGCGTTGGTGACCCCGAACCTGCCGGAGGCCGCTGCTCTGACTGGAATCCACGTGGAAACGAAGGATGACTA
>JAUILJ010000429.1 GCA_030433055.1 Polyangia bacterium | reverse complement strand
CACGCGCTTCGCAGGTGGACCCAGTGGTCATAGCCGTAGTTCTCGTAGATCGCCTGCGCGGTGAAATCGACGCAGGTCTGCCCCACTGCCTGGGTCAGCGAGCGCGCGGGGTGCGGATTGGGGGGAGGCGCGCCCGGGCTCGCCGCGAGCGCCGGCAGCGTCGCCGTCGCGAGGGCGAGCTGCGCGGCAAACAGGTGCCTCAAGGGGAAAGCGGAGATCGGTAGCACGACCCTCTAGATGTGGGGGAGAACCGGGCGAACGGCAAGTTGTTGGCAAGCTTGTTGTTTCCCGGATCCACGCCGCGAGCCGTGCTTTCGGGCCCTCGCGGGGACGTTTGCGAGCTGACAAAAATGCGCGCGGTGCGTTGTGCGGCGCCTCGGCTTCCGCCACAGTTCGCCCCCTCATGAGCAGCCACGACGATTTCGCGTCCTTGATGGAATCCTCTGTCGCCCAGGGCGGCCTGCGGTCTGCGGTCCGGCTGAGCCCCGGCGAGACCGTGGAGGGCACTGTGATCCAGATCGGTGCCGACAGCGTGTTCGTCGATGTGGGTACGGCGCGCGATGCGCGCATCGATCGACAGGAACTGGTCGACAAGAGCGGAATGCTCACCATCGCCGTGGGAGACAAGCTCCGCGCGACGGTGGTGGAGGCGTCGGCGTCCGGTGCTCGCCTGTCCCTGGGGGTGGGTCGTGGCGGTCAGGGCGTGGACTCCCAGATGCTCGAGGCGGCGCTCGCCAATGGCGCACCGGTATCTGGCCAGGTGAGCAAGGCCGTGAAGGCTGGGCTGGAAGTCGACATCGCCGGCGTGCGTGCCTTCTGTCCCGCTTCGCAGGTCGAGCTGTCGTTCGTGCAGGACCTGGCCCCCTACGTGGGTCAAACCCTCGACTTCAAGATCCTCGAGATCAAGGATGGTGGTCGGTCGGTCATCGTGTCCCGGCGCGCCCTGATCGAGGCGGACCGTGTAGAGCGTGCCCGTCAACTCCAGGACCAGCTGAAGGTCGGCGCCGACATGGAGGGCACCGTCAGTTCCGTGCAGAAATACGGCGCGCTGGTTGACCTCGGTGGCATCGATGGCCTCGTGCATATCTCCGAGCTGGCACATCAACGGGTGGATCGCGTCGAGGATGTCGTCCAGGTCGGGGAGCGCGTCAGCGTTCGGGTGCTGTCCATCGAGAACGACAAGAAGGGCCTACGCGTGCGGTTGTCTCTCAAGGCGCTGCTCGACAAGCCCCAGTCGGCGACGCCTGGTCGAGACGAAGTCCTGGAGGGGGAGGTGAGTCGTCTCTCCAATTTTGGGGTGTTCGTCGGCACGCCGAAGGGTGAGGGGCTGGTGCCGCTTCGAGAGCTTCCCCTCGCGCCAGGATCGGATCACCGTCGCGCGTACCCCGTCGGGCACAAGATGCAGGTGGTCGTGGTGGGCTCCGATCCCAAGAGTGGCAAGCTGCGTTTCAGCGTCTCCGGGGTGGCGCGGGTCCTCGAGCGCAACAATTATCGCGACTACCGGCAGGGCAGCCCGAGCGGCAGCGCTGGCAGCCTAGGCAGCTTGGGTGATTTGCTGCGTGCCAAGCTGGGTATCGAGGCGCCGCCCCCAGCCAGGCCCGCAACACAGGAGGCGCCGGCACCTCGGGTCGCCGCCCCAAGTCCGACTCCGACCGCGCCGTCGCCAGCCAAGCCCAGCGTGTCGAACCCGGCCACGCCAGCGGCGCCGGTTCACATGCCGGACGGCGTTCATCGCCGCAAGCGCTGAGGCCAGCGTCAGCGCTTCGCGCCAGCGTCAGCGCTTCGCGCCAGCGTCAGCGCTTCGCGCCAGCGGCGGACGATGCTGGCGGACCCGCCATGGACCTCAGACCCTTCTCCGTCGTGCGGGTCTTCTTTTCCTCCTTATCCTTGAGGATACGATCCAGGATCGTCGTCAGCTGCTCGATCGACGGACGCTCCTTGTAGTCAGGGTCGACGTGCACCCAGCGCACGATGCCTTCGGTGTCGATCAGGAACATCGACGGAACGGCGATGGCGTGCTCCTGGTTGCCCGTTCGGCGTTCGAGGTCCACACCGTTGCTGAGCATTCGATGGTACTCGCTGGCGTCCACCGGGCGCAGAACTCGATATGCCTTCACGGCGATTAGTTCGGGATCACTCAGCACCGGAAATCGGATTTCGTAGCTACCGCGTGTCTTGATGGCTTCGCCTGGGCGGTCGACGCTGATCGCCACTGGGACCACTTTGCGTGACTGGAACTCCGTGAGGTGGTTGGAGAGCTGACGCAATTGATAGTTGCAATAGGGACACCAACCGCCCCGATAGAAGATCAAGAGGACGTCAGTTTGGTGCCACAGCGTGCTGAGCTTGATTGGCTTGTTGTCGGCATCGCGCAGGTCGGCGTCTGGAGCTTGGTCCCCCAAATCCAGGCCGAGCGACTCTGGGCGAGTGCCAAGCTTCTCGCTGGGGGTTGGCTGCGCCTCGCGTTGCCGTGGGGAAGCTTCCTCGGGCGGGGCAACGGATGCGCTCGGCGTCTTGGCCGATGCCTTCGCCATCTGCGCTTCGTCGCTCTTGCTACAGGCACCGAGGGAGCATGCGAGTGCGCAAGCCATCGATACGCTTCCCGAGCGCAGCGCGCGCCGAGTGATGGTTCGCCTCAGCATGACATCTCATGGTAGGCGACCCAGGCCTTGCTCGCACCTCAAAGCCTCGCGCGGTGTCTCAGTAGCGGGGCATCTCGGTGTCGATGTCTCGTGCCCAGCTGTCGACGCCGCCCATCACATTGAACACCTTCTCGAAGCCCTGGCTCAGAAAGTGCTCCGCCGCCGCGCGGCTGCGGCCGCCGTGGTGGCAGACGAAATAGAGGGGGGTGTCCTTGGGAAGGCCAAAGATGTGCTCCTGGGCCGCGTCGTCCAGCAGCCGCGCGCCTGGGATCTGCGCGATTGCGCACTCCTCTGGAGTGCGGACGTCGAACAGCGGGAGGCTGGGATCCGCGTCGAGCTTTGCCTTCAGTTCCTGCACCGAGAGCGGCCGTACTCGTGGCGGTTCGTTCGGGTTGTCGATTCGGAACGCGTCGCCTTGAGGTGTCTTCACCAAGTCCACGACGACCCCGTCGGCGCGGCGCGCGCTCGCCACATCCAGCACGACGAGCATGCCACCAGCGTCCACCTCGATGTCCTTTGACTGCTTGGGGCCAATGGAGAGGTCGTGCTGGAAGCGGGCGTCAATCTCGAGTCGCAGGCAGTCCCCCTCGCTCTCGAACGCGCCCTCGATCGCCGCGCGCGCGGCGGAGGTGACCTGGATCGTGGGATTGGGTGCAGGCAACTCACGCCCCAGCTTCTGCTCGAGCTCTCCCGACTGAAACATCTCACGCACGATGTCGCAGCCACCCACAAATTCTCCGCGGATATAAAGCTGAGGGATCGTGGGCCAGCTCGAGAAGTCTTTGATGCCCTGCCGCAGCTCGGGACTGCTGAGTACGTCCACCGTGACGTAGTCCCCGAGCAGAGAATCCAGCATGCTGACGACCTGCGCGCTGAACCCGCACTGCGGAGTGCCGCGGTTGCCCTTCATGAACAGCACGACAGGTGCCTTGTCGATGGTTTGCTTGATTTCCGCCTGCACGTCGCTCATGGGGTGCAAATACCTTACGTTACGTCAGTCGTCCACGGGTTGAGGCTGGAGCCTTGCGCCCGCCCCAACGCTCAGGCTCTCACCCGCCAGCGCCGTGTCGGGCTCGAGGCACATCAGGCGGACCCGACCGCTCGCCACGGTTCTGCCCTGCTCGTCGCTCACCGTGGCCTCCCAGACTTGTGACCGACGGCCGCGGTGCACGGGCCGGGCGCGCGCGGTGAGCCTGCCGCCTCGCACGGCGCGGATGAATGAGGTGGTGTTTTCGAGTCCGACGACACTGTAACCGGTGGTGGACATGGCCGAGATGGCGGCGCCGGTCGAGCACAGCGCCTCGATGACCCCGCAGTAAACACCGCCATGAACGATGCCGTACGGCTGGCGGTGATGGGCTTCCACTTGCCAGGAAGCCACCACCTCATCGGCGTTGGCCAGGCTGAAAACCAAGCCCATGGCGTGATTCCACCCGCTATCAGCGCCGTTGATTGCATCCGCGAAGTTTTGCTGGGGCGGATCTGGGGTCTCTGGGGTCGTCATCGCCGGTCAACATCGGGTGAAAGCTCGCGAGCCGCAACCGTGCACGAGAGCTTGCGTTGACACCTCGGACCTTGCATCATCCCTTCATCCTGATAAGCGGATGCCTTGCATGAGTACTCTCGACGCCACGGTGAGCTTGCTGAGCCTTTTCAGCGACCCCACACGGATTCGCCTGATGGCGTTGCTGGGGCGTGAAGAACTCAGCGTTGCAGAGCTGACGCGGATCACCGCGCTACCGCAGTCTCGGGTGTCAACGCACCTGGGCCGGCTCAGAGACGCTGGCTTGCTGCGGGATCGGCGCAACGGTTCGTCTACGCTGTACGCCGTTGCCGAGGGGATCCCCGAGCCCGCGTCGCGGCTCTGGAAGTCGTTGTCTGCGAGTCTGGATGACGGAGTGATCAGCAGTGACCTCCAACGCTGCCAGGAGCTGGTCGAGGCGCGGGAGTCGTCCGGAGATTGGCCGGACTCCATCGCCGGTCAGATGGAGCGGTACTACTCCCCGGGGCGTACCTGGGAAGCGACCGCTCGCGGGCTAGTGGGCCTGCTGCGCCTCGGCGACGTCCTGGATGTGGGGGCGGGGGATGGGGTGATCAGCGAGCTGTTGAGCTCCACGGCCCGCAGCATCACCCTGCTCGATCGCAGTGAGCGCATGGTTTCTGCCGCGCGGAAACGTTTATCCCATATCGCGTCGGTGAACGTGCGCATGGGGGACATGCATGAGCTCCCCTTTCCGGATGCGAGCTTTGACCAGGTGTTGCTCTACAACTCGCTTACCTATTCCCACGCGCCAGACCGAGCTGTGGCAGAAGCTGCGCGCGTGTTGCGTCCCGCCGGGGCGCTAGCGGTGGTCACGCTGAATGAACACTCCCACATGCCCATCACCGCGGCCTACTCGCACCTGAACGCGGGCTTCAGCCCAGTCACCCTACGCGCGATGCTGACCACGTGCGGGCTCGACGTCAGGTTCTGTGAGGTCAGCTCTCGAGAGAAGAAGGTGCCGTACTTCGAGGTCGTCAGCGCATTCGCAGACAAGCCGAACTAGCGCGGGAGACCGCGGCCGAGGGGCCGCCGGCGCGAACCCAGTTCTTAAGACCGCCTTGGGCGGAGAGTCAGAAAGTAGATCATGAGCGATATCGAAACTCACATCCGCAAACTTGCCAGTCAACGCATCCTGATCCTGGACGGCGCCATGGGCACCGTGCTTCAGCGCCACCAGTTCGGTGAGGATGCGTTCCGTGGGGATCTGTTCAAGAGCCACTCGAGCGAGGTCAAGGGGAACAACGACCTGCTGGTCCTCACTCAGCCTGAGGCGGTCCTGGGTGTTCATCGCCAGTACCTCGAGGCTGGCAGCGACGTGATCGAGACGAACACGTTCGCGGCGACCAGCATCGCTCAGGCCGACTACTCGCTCGAGAGCGCCGTCTACGACATCAACGTCAAGGCAGCTCAGCTGGCTCGCAGAGCGGCTGACGAGTTTAGCGCGAAGGAACCCAACAAGCCGCGCTTCGTGGCGGGCGCCGTCGGTCCCATGAACCGCACGCTGAGCATCTCGCCCGATGTCAACGACGCTGCATTTCGAGCGGTGACGTTCGATCAGGTTTGCGACGCTTACGAGGAACAGATCCGCGCCTTGGCCGAAGGCGGCGTGGACCTCCTCTTGATCGAGACGATCTTTGACACATTGAACTCCAAGGCCGCGATCGTGGCGGCGAAGCGGGTGGAGCAGGAGCGCGGCGTGCGCATCCCGATCATGCTCAGCGTGACGATCACCGACCGCTCGGGGCGGACGCTCTCCGGCCAGACTCTCGAGGCGTTCTGGACCAGTGTGCGTCATGCTGATCCCATCAGCGTGGGCATCAACTGCGCGCTCGGCGCCGCGGAGATGCGCCCGTACATCTCCGAGTTGAGTCGCCTCGCGGATACGCTCGTGAGCTGTTACCCAAACGCTGGCTTGCCGAATGCGTTCGGTGAGTACGATCAGACTCCGGGAGAGACGGGGGCGCTCCTGGCCGACTTCGCGAAGGAGAAGTTCGCCAACTTCTATGGCGGGTGCTGCGGCACGACGCCGGAGCACATCGCGGCCATCGCCAAGAGCCTGAGAGATGCCGAGCCCCGAAGCCCCGCGAAACCTTCGGAGTTTGCGCAGTTCAGCGGTCTGGAGCCGCTGACCATCCGACCTGACAGCAACTTCCAGATGGTGGGCGAGCGCACGAACGTCACGGGCTCGAAGCGCTTTGCGCGACTGATCAAGGAAGAGAACTACGTCGAGGCCGTGGATGTCGCGCTGCAGCAGGTCCAGAACGGCGCGAACATCATCGACATCAACATGGACGAGGGGATGCTCGACTCGGAGGCGTGCATGACCCGCTTCCTGAACTTGCTCGCCACGGAGCCGGACATCGCGCGGGTGCCGATCATGATCGACAGCTCCCGGTGGTCAGTGATCGAGGCGGGGTTGAAGTGTGTACAGGGGCGCGCCATCGTCAACTCGATCAGCCTGAAAGAGGGTGAAGAGGACTTCATCCGCAAGGCGCGCCACATCAAGGACTACGGTGCTGGCGTGGTCGTCATGGCCTTCGATGAGAAGGGGCAGGCGGAGACCGTCGAGCGCAAATTCGAGATTTGCCAGCGCAGCTATCGGATCCTCGTGGATCAGGTGGGGTTCGACCCCAAGGCGATCATCTTCGATCCCAACGTGCTCGCGGTCGCGACCGGCATCGAGGAACATAACGAATTCGCCGTCAACTTCATCGAGGGCACGCGCCGTATCAAGCAGAACCTCCCAGG
>JAUILJ010000428.1 GCA_030433055.1 Polyangia bacterium | reverse complement strand
TCTACAAGGATCTGAAGAACGAGGGGCGCCCGACTCGCGATTCGTCGCTGGTGTTCTTCGCGGGTATCGTCGGGGTGCCCTGGCAGGACCTGGCCGCGACGCAGGAGACGTGTGACGCGCTGGGCGCTGACGCGTGTCCGCCCGCCGATGGCTCGCTCAAGTACCTCACGGCGCCCCAGCTCTCTCAGCTCAACCGCTGGGAGTCGATCCTCGGCACGCCGGTGGCGGGTGGGGACAGCGGGTGTGAGTCTTCCGATGCGGCTCTCCGCCACCAGTTCCAGAACCCGACCGATCCGTTCATGATCGAGACGGCGTTCCCGCGCAGCGGCACCAACACCTTCGCCAACGCGACCCTGCCGGGCACGAATCCGCTCAACGGCAACGACTACGACACGTCGAACACCAGCGGCGAAGCGACGGACCTCCAGTACGCGTGCATCTTCGATCTCACGGAGAACCCGTGTGACAGCGGTGCCTGTGACTGTGAGAGCCAGCGCGACGTCGACTCCGGCAAGCCGCTGTGCACCGGCGTGGGCGCTCAGAACAAGGCGAAGGCCTATCCCGGTACTCGTCTGCTGAGCGCGCTCCAGGGCTACGGCGACAACTCGATCATCGCCTCCATCTGCCCGAAGACGCTGGCCAACGGCGCGCCTGACTACGGTTACCGCCCCGCGGTGAGCGCGATCATCGACCGGCTGAAGGACGCCCTGAACGAGAAGTGCCTGCCCCGCAAGCTATCGCCGGATGAGAGCCAGCAGGTGCCCTGCAAGATCATTGAGTCGGTTCCGCCGGAGCAAGCAGCGAGTCTCAGCTGCTCTCGAGCGGGACGTGCAGATGCCGATCCAGCTGTCATCAAAGCGGTGAAGGCGGAGCTCGCTCGAACGGGCGTCTGCGATGGCGATACCAACCGTAGCTGTGACGAGTTCACCTACTGCGAGATCCTGCAGCTCACGGGCGGGGACCTGAACGCCTGCCTGAGCGAAGTCAATCCGAACGTCGTGGGTTGGTGTTACGTCGACGACGCCCAGGGCAACCCGGCGCTCATTGCTGGCTGTCCAGCGTCTCAGCGCCAGCTGCTGCGCTTCTTCGGTGGCACCGAAGAGAACAGCACGCCTGCCAAGGGGGCGACCACCTTCATCGCGTGCAAGGGCGCGTCGCTGGAGGATACGACGGTCACCGCGCTGAAGTGAGCCTGCGGGCGTGACCCGAGGCTGCTCGGGGTCACACAGCCAAGAGGCGGTGCGCTAAGGCGCGCCGCCTCTCGGCGTTTCCGGGGTGTATTCCGTTGCCTGGCACGCCGACAGACGGCGTTTCGGGCGCGGGCCAACAGTGTTAAGCGTTGCGAGCGGTGGGTGCAGGCAAGCGCAAGATCCTGATCATCGAAGACGAGCCCCACATCGTGCTGGGGCTGGAGGATGCTCTGCGTTTCGAGGGCTTCGATGTGGTGAGCCGCAGCAACGGGCGCACCGGCGTGGACGCGGCCAAGAGCGAACGCCCCGACTGCATCCTCCTCGACCTCATGCTGCCGGACATGAACGGCTACCAAGTGTGTGAGACGATCCGCCGGAGCGATCCGGCGGTGCCGATCGTGATGCTCACGGCGCGCTCTCAAGAAGCCGACAAGATCCGCGGCTTGGACTCTGGCGCGGATGACTATGTCACCAAGCCGTTCAGCGTGGGCGAGCTGGTCGCGCGGATCCGGGCGCTGTTTCGGCGGCTCAATCGGCCATCGGAGGTTCACAGCTTTCAGATCGGTAGTGCGACTGTCCACGTGTCCGCGCATCTCCTGGAGAAGGATGGCAGCTCGGAGAAGCTCAGCTTCTACGAGGTGGAGTTGCTGAAGCTGCTGTACGAGCGCCAGGGCCAACCGGTGAAGCGGGAGGAGATCTTGGAGCGGATCTGGGGTGTCGAAGCCAACCCAACCAACCGCAGCATCGACAACTTCGTGGTCAAACTGAGGAAGAAGCTCGAGGCGACCCCCAACCAGCCGGAGCATATCCTCACGGTCTACGGCTACGGCTACAAGCTCGTGCCTTGAGCGGCCTGCGCCTACTGCGTCTTCAACGGCAGCACGTTTCGCGGATCGCAGACCACGCTGTTCGAGCTCTTTGCGATCGCTGAGCCGGCCAGCTGCGAGATGTCCACCTTGGGGCGTACACGGCGGATCTCCAGGTGCAAGTGCACGTCGCCCGCGCTGCCCGAGTCCCCAACGAAGCCCAGCAGCGACCCCTCACGCACGTTGTCCCCGGCTTTCAGTCCAGGCGCAGGTCCGCCGAGGTGGCCGTAGATCACGACGTATTCTTTGAGCTGCCCGCCCTCTCGCAGCGCGTGGCGGGTGACCACCGAGTTGCCGAAGAACTCTCCCACGAACACCACGTCCGCGTCACCCACCTGGTGCTCGAGGTTGACGAGGCGGACCTCGGTGTTGCGGCGCTGCGCTAGATCGATCCCGCCGTGCCCGATCGCCTTCAGATTGGCGCCACGGCGCTGGTCAGCGTCGTGCATGTGCAGGTCATAGCCGCTGACCACCAGAGACTGACTCTTCAGGGGCGGTATCGGGTAGCGATAGCGGCGGTAGTCAGCGGGCCGATCTGGGCGCCGCGGGATCTGATCGTAGACCACCCAGTTGCCCAGCTTGTCGCGGTGGCGGTTCTGCTCGGCGCTCAGCGGTGTCAGCCCGGGATCCTCTCGAGTTGGAACGGGAATGCAGACCCCGTTGTCGGGGAGCGTTCCGGTTGGGCACTGGCTCTGGAGCGCGTCGGGGCCCGCTTCGTCGCCGGGCGAGCGAGTTTCCGGGGTGAGTCGGGGTACAAGTCCGCCCAAGGCCGTCAAAGCCGCCGCTGCGACCGCTGTCCAGACTGCCGCCGGAGTCATCTCACCAAGCCCTATAGCGTGCGCGGTGACGGATTGCTTCCCGTCGGGGAGTCGCTACCGCGCAAAAGTCAGACATCTGGCCTGACAGTCCATTGATTCGGGTGCCGAGGGTTGATACCTGACCCCCAAGTGGCCGGCACCCTCACTCTCAGCCCAGCGGACGCAGCGGTCATCGAGACCTTCGTCGTTCCGCGCTATCTGGGGCTCTTCGCGGATCTCGCCCAGGAGATGCTCCTGGCGGGGGGACCGATCCGCTTGGCTCACATTGGTTGTCGCACCGGTTACCCCGATCGGCAGCTCGTGGAGCGACTGCCTGGCAGTGTGATCGTCGGCATCGACGCCAACGAGCCTGCCATCGAGCTCGCGCGCAACAAGGCGGCGACGGTCACCGAGGGCACCCTCGACTACCGCATCGCGACTACATTCCCCACGGAACTGAACGACGCGGAGTTCTCTCACAGCTTGCTCTTGCACCCCACGGCGACGGCTCATCAACGGACGATGCTCTTGGCCGAGCTCTCCAGGGTGCTGTACTCCGGGGGCCAAGCGCTGGTGGCTTTGCCCCTCCGTGGTTCCTTCATCGAAGTCGACGACCTGTTTCGCGAGTACGCGTTGAAGAGCGACCAGGGCGACTTCGGCAAGCGGGTGGAAGGCGCGGGCGACGCGCGCCCCAGCCTGGAGACGCTGGAGGAAGAGCTGGAAGCGGCGGGGCTCTACGACGTGGACATCGAGGTTCGTCAGACGCAGCTCGGCTTCGACAGCGGGCGCGCGTTCGCGGAGGATCCGGTGACGCGGCTGATGCTGGTGCCCGAGTTCGAGGCGACCCTTTCTCTGGACCAGCTGTCTGCACCATTGCGCTACGCGTACGACGCCATCGACAAGTACTGGTCCGAGGGCAAGTTCGAGCTGACGCTCAACATCGGCTGCGCCAGCGCTCGCAAGCCTTGAGCGCGAGCGCCCAGCGCTAGTAGCGGTACTGCCAGATCAGGTCCAGCGCCGTGCCGGTGTTCCCGATCTGTGTGCGCAGCGACCAGTTGGGTAGGAAGCGATAGTCGACGGTGCCCGTGAAGCCTTCTTTGACGGTGTCGTCGATGCCGCTGTTGTCTGCGGCTTGATAGGTCCCTTCGAAGTAGACCTTGCTGCTCGCGCGGTAGGCTGCGGTGTATGACGGCGCGGCCTTGGAGGTGGCGTCCGCGCGCAGCTCCACGCCTCCAAGCGGCGTATCCGCGAGGAGTTCGTTCAGGCCGATGGCAGCCACGCCGCCCCCGATGTTCACCGCAGCGGAGCCGGTGCCGCCGCCGGCGTTGTCGGCGCCCGCGGCAGTTTGTTGGTCCTCGCCGGTGGTGCTGACCCCACCCAGCATGAGCGCGATGATTTCAGGCTCCGGCTTGGGCGGATCGCTGCGCAGCCCGAGCTCCGCGTGCTTGAGCGTGCCCGTCACGTCGACGTAGATCGTGGTGTTGTCGCCCGCGCGCCAGGACGCGGTCGCGTTCAGGTGAGGATCCGTAGGATCTCCCGTGTCGAAGCTGATCAGTCCACGCTCGATCACGAACGCCTTGCCCAGGGCGGGGATTCGGCCCCCCGGGACGAGCTCGACGAAACCTTCGAGCGAGGGCTTGGCGGCTAGGCGCAGCGTGGGTTCCCCTCGCACGTAGACCTCCATGTCGCTGCGCGTGACTCGGACTTCGCGCCCCAGCTTGATCGGAACCAACCACAGGGAAGGCTTCTCGTCGCTGGAGCGCTTCGGCTCCCGCAGTAGCTGGGCGACCTGGATATCCGGGTTGTCATCGACGTCGTAGACCGAGCGGGAGGAGGACCGGGGCAGGCGCGCTTCCAGGCGAGGGATGTTGAGCTCGAGGAGCATGCCCTCTTCGATCTTCTCCATGCGGAAGGTGGCGTAGCCGGTCCCCGTGCCCTGGTTCACGCCCTCGAGCAAGAGCGGCACTGAATCCATACGGAGCCAACCGGCGCCGCGGGTCAGGTCCAACCCTGTCAGATAGAAGCGGGAGGTGCCTTCGACGTTGTCGATGTCGGAGCGCACCTTGGCTTTGAGACCTGACAGCTCCACCGACGTTCCGACCCCGTCGCTCTTGGCGGTGACCGCGAAGCGCACGTCCTCGAGTTCTAGGCCCAGCGTCGTGATCTGAAGCACCCCTTCCCGAACCTTCGCGGAGCCATCGATGGTACCCGTCCACGCGGGCCCAGGCGTGTCGGGGCCGGTGTCGCGGCGGCGCAGGATTGCGTGGAACTTCCCGTCGACGCGACCGCTCACCTGGGTGAACATGCGATCGAGGAAGGGTTGCAGAACCACGGCGTCGTAGTTCTTGGCGCTGAGATCGACGCGAACGCTCGCGCGCTCGTCGAGCGCGGGGAGGAGGTCTACCCACTCGAGTCCGGTGCGCAAGCTGGCCTCGAGGTTGCCGGCGGCATCGCTCAGCCGCAACGTTGCATCAGCCCGATCATTATCCGAGCGGAAACTAATCGAGCCCTGCCCCAGGCGGACCCGGTCCAGGATCGGATCCTTGACCTTCACGCTGGCGACTACCAGCGCCTTGCCTTTGGAGCGCTGAGCGCTGAGGCTGCCTGCGAGCTTGGCTTGCACGTAGTTGTCGGAGAATGGGGGGAACGCCTCCAGGGGCAAGTCCTCCAGCTTGAGGGTCGCGCCGACCTGCCACCAGTCCTCTGACAGCGGGCGCCCCGCCTTGATGCCAGCCCAGCTCGCGTTGCCCGAGCTCTTGCCCAAAGCCACGCGGCGCCCTTTCACCTTCAGCTCCGCGGTGGCATCGAAGTCGCCGCTCGTCGCGATGTAGCGCCCGCGCACGATGGCGTCGAAGGGTTGAGCCAGGCGACTGCTCTGCGGCTTGAGCGCGGTGCCAAAGACACCGACCTCCACGTCGGGCTCGCTCAGGCTGCCACGTACGCGGACGTCCGCGGCGACGGTGCCGTCGAACCCGCTGGGCCGAAGATCCGTGGGGAGCTGCCCGAGGGGCCGGTCTGGCACCGCGAGGCGCGCGTCGATGGGCGCCCTGGACAGCATGTCCAGCGCCTGTCGACCGTTGGCTTCGAGCAAGCGCCGCAGCTCGAGATCGATGGTACCGCTCAGCGACGCGAGCTCTCCGATCTGGTCGTAGATGCGCGTCGAGGCCTGGGTTTGGCCAGTGGTCCCGTTGATCACACCGCTGGTTTGGACGTCCAGCTCGCGGACGCGGTAGTCCTTGCGCTCCTCGGTCTTTTTATCTTCCGTGTGGAAGCCAACGTCGAGGCCCTGTGTCCCCGCCACGAAGTACACCGTCGGGAGCTCCTCGGGGTCCTCTCGGTTCACGCGCAGGTTGAGCGTGGCTTTGCCTTTCACGGAGTCGACGCCCTGGTTCTTGAGTCGGAACTCCAGCCCTGCCAGGCTCACCCGGTCGGCGTTGATGTTGGCGCTCCCGATGGCTCGTTTCCACGCGGCGAGCTCCAGTGGGTTGCCGTCGACCTTCCCTTTCCAGTCCGCGCCTACAGCGCCCAGGTCAGTGATCGTGAGCTGGCCCCCGCCGCTGACGCGGCTGTCCTGAAAGGTGGAGCGCGCGCTCAAGGCGATGCCCTCGAGGCCCATCACGCTGCCATCGCCCAGGCTCACCGACACATAGCCAGACGAGGCGTCCTCCTGCAGGTGTACGTTGGCGTCCACGTTCAGCGTGCCTTCGAGAGTGTGGCGAGCGAGGCCGAGCGCGTGGGAGAACGCCGATAGGTTGACGCCGCTGCCGCGAATATCCGCACGGAGATCTTTGGGGGTGAGGGTCGCAGAGCCCGTCAGTGTTCCGCCAGCGCCCGTGACGACCAGGTTCTTGAGGTCGATGCGCTTGCCCAGGATGTCGAGCCTGCTCGCGTGCCCGACCACCTTCACGTCGTCCCGCTGCACGGAGACCTCGAGCTTGCTGAGCGAGGTGCGCTTGGAACCATTGATTGGCGGGCTGAGCCGCGCTTTGGCCGATGCGGCCGGGGAAATCGGCTATGTCGGCGATGCGATCGCTGACCCGCTAACGGGAATCACGGGTGCACTCGAAGGCTGGCGCGCGTTCCGAAGC
>JAUILJ010000427.1 GCA_030433055.1 Polyangia bacterium | reverse complement strand
TGCTGGGGGTCGATGACGACCGATATCTGGGGATCCTCGGCGATCCCCTTGAGCTCCTTGACCGCCATCTTGAGCTGCTCGGGGCCGCGCCGCCCCAGCACGATTACCTCGCGGATCCGGCTCTGGCGCAGCACGTCGAGCGATCCCGCGGTGATATCGGTCTTCGCGAGCACGTCTCGATCCCTCAGCAGGAGCCGTACGACGTCGGTCGTGACGTCTCCAACGCCGACCACGACAGCGCGCTCCCCGGACAGATCGAGCTTCAGGTCCTGAAAGTCCGGGTGGCCGTTGTACCATCCCACGAACTCCGTCGCGGGTAGGCTGCCCGAGAGTTCTTCCCCGGGGATCCGCATCTTGCGATCGCCGGCGGCGCCGGTCGTGATCACCACCTGGTGATAGCAACCGCGGAGCTCCTCAAAGCTGATGTCCTTGCCCAGCTCCACGTTGCCCATGAAGCGAAAACCAGCCATCTCGGCGGTGCGCTCGTAGGCAGCTGCCGCGGTCTTGATCTTCTGGTGGTCCGGCGCCACGCCGAAGCGCACCAGGCCAAATGGGAATGGGAGCCGCTCGAACAGATCGACCTCGATCTTCAGCTCCTTGTGCTTCAGCAGCGCCTCAGCAGCATAGAAGCCCGCCGGCCCCGCGCCCACGACCGCGACCCTCAAGGGACGCTCCTCCGAGCCCAACTGATGTTCGCTCATTCCGCCCTCCGGGTCGCAGGGGCCGAAAAACCGCCTGCTAGCTTGGAGCTGCGTCTATCGCTCCAACGACCTCGGGTGTCCACGCTAGCATGCCTAGAGCCTGATTCGCCTTTGAGAAACCCCTCACCCCAACCTCATCGACCTCACGGGAGCGGCTTGCGGCTGCGTTTTTCGGAGACGGCGCTATATTCCGCGCCATGCTCGAGCAAGCTCTGGCGCCCAGCGTCGCGCGGTTGAAAGGTCTCTGGTCCATCGGTGTGTTCGCGCTCCTGGCGGCCGCATGCAACACCCCTCCAGCAGAGCAAAAGGCCGAACCCGTGGCCGCCAACACCGCGCCACAGCCCGCGGCCGGCTACAAGCTCTACGGTTCTGCCCTCTCCCCCGAGCTCAAGCCCGTGAGCCTGACCGAGGTGTTGAACAAGCCCAAGGACTACGAGGGCAAGACCGTCCACGTGGACGCCAAGGTGCGTCGTGCGTGCTCCCAGAAGGGTTGCTGGATGGAGCTGGCCGAGGGGCCAGCGGACAAGCCGGCGACGTGTCGCGTCACCTTCAAGGACTATGGCTTCTTCGTGCCTACGGACTCGGCCGGTGCGGAAGCTCGCCTCGAAGGCGTCGTGAAACTGAAGAAAGTCAGCGCCGATCACGTCCAGCACATGGAACAGGAAGGCGCCACGTTTGCAGACAAGCACCCCGATGGAAGCGCGTCCGAAGTCGCTCTGGTCGCGACGGGCGTCGAACTCAAGAAGTAGCCAGCATCCGGCGCGAGGCGCCGCTGACGCCGCTCCCGAGCCTTACATTCCCGCGGCAGCCCCACGAACTGGGCGTTTTTCGCAAGTTTTCTGCCAACTTTTCTGCGCCGTTGGTTTTTCCAAGGCCAGGCCCATGTGCTACGGCTCGGCCGTGCGCTGGTGGCTGACAGTCTTGCTAGCTCTGGTTTGTGCGCTCGCGACGCCAAGCCTGGCTGACGCCAAGACCCGCACCCACACCGTGGGTAAGGGACAAACCTTGGGCAAGATCGCCAAGCGGTATCACACGTCCGTGGCCGCCATCTGCCACGCGAACGACATCAAGAAGACCGACCCCATCAAGCCAGGGCAGAAGCTGTTCATCCCGGACAAGGACGACGAGAACGGCAAGGAAGCGCGCAAAGCCCGGGACAAGCACGAGCGCAAAGAGCGGGCGAAGGAGCGCAAGGAGCGAGCGAAAGACCGCGCCAAGGAGCGCAAGGAGCGAGCCAAAGAAGCCCGCAAGGACCGCAAGGAGCGGGCGAAGCGTGGCAAGGACGACGAACACGGCCTGCACATCCTCGATTTCGCCGGCGGCAGCGCCTACTACTATTTCCCCACGGGACCGGGTCGCAAGACATTGCGACCGATCTTGATGTACATGCACGCCCGCAGCGGCGATCCACGCCACGACTGCCAGCGTTGGGCAAGGGTCGCCAGCAACCTGGGCTGGGTGGTCTGCCCGGTGGGTCCTGAAGATCGTGGGGGCGGTCGCCGAGGCTGGGCGAACAACTGGGCCACCGGTCACCGCGCCGCGCTGGCAGCACTCAACGCGTTGCGCACCAAGTATGGCCGCCGCGTGCAGCTCTACGGCAACACGCTGATCGGCTTCTCCGAAGGCGCGTTCGTGACCATGAACGTTGGCGTGCGCGAGCCCCGGGCCTTCAACCGCTGGCTGGTCCTGGCCGCCGACACCAAGTATTGGGGCGGCCAAGGCCTGGAAGAGCTCGGCAAGAATCACTCACGCATCCGTCGCGTGTACCTGATCACCGGCAAGGAAGACGGCACCTACGAACCCACGCTGACAGTGAAGGGTTGGTTACAAAAAGCCCGAGTGCCCGTGCGCATCTCCACTCCTTCGGATATGGGCCACGAGCTGTTGCTCGAGTCCAAGCGCGGGATGTATCGCGCGGCGTTGGTCTGGCTAACCAAGGGCTGACCATGCTCCGATGGAGCTCAGCCCGTCTGCCCCTGACTCGCCCCGTTCATTTTTTGGGGGTGAGGACCCTCTGGCTATGCGCGGCGCTGAGCCAGGCTTGCGCGCCGCACGCGTCTCCTCGCGGTAACACGGGCGCTGCTACTGAGCCAACGAGCCGAGCGGCGCCCCGTCCAGTGCCGGATCCTGGAGTCAAGTCGGTCACGACCAGCCCGCAAAGCCTGGAGCCCGAGCGGCCCGATCAGAAGCCAAACCACGACTCAGAGCCAGAGTCCCATGAACTCGCCCTGCCTGCCGGCATCCAACCCGGAGTCGTGGTGCAGCAGGTGGTGCCAAAGGACAAGCCGGTGCTCGTCGCTCACGCGCCGGCTGGGGTGAGACGCGCCGCGCTCTACCTGCACGGCGTCTGTGGCGACATCGACGCTATTCGTTCCTGGGCGGAGGCAGCTGCCAAGCGCTTCACCCTGATCGCGCTGCTCGCGGACGAGCGCTGTGGCAACGGCGGACGCTACCGTTGGACCGGCAACACTGCGGCCCAGGAGCGGCGTATCGACGCGGCGCTGGAGAGCGTGAAGCAGGCTCGAGGGGGCGCGCTCGACACCGACACTCGGGTGCTCATCGGCTACTCCCAGGGCGCGCTCCGGGCGCTCGCGCTCCGGGCCCAGTACCCGGAGCGCTACCCGTGGCTCCTGCTCGGAGGCTTGCCCACGGAGACGCCCGCGTCGCGGGTGGCCGGGGTGCGCCGCGTTGCCTTGATCGCCGGAGAGCGCGAAGGCAAGTCTCACATCGAAGCGACCGCGCAGCACTTCACACAGGGCGCCATCAGCTCGCAGCTCTTCATCTTGCCCGGAGCGGGCCACGGTCAGTATGGCCCCAGAGCAGCTGAGGTGATGAGCGGTGCCTTCGAGTGGCTGCTCCAGTAGCGCCACTCCTCGGTGCTTCAGGCTGGCTTTCGCGCAACGCCGCGCACCGAAGCCCGCAACATGGGCAGCGCCTTGCGCAGGCTCTCCCGGCGCACCTCGGTGAGCTCGAAGCCGGCGTCGCGAATGGCCGTTTCCGTGCGGCGCGTTAGGTGGCAACCACCGGCCAACGGTTTCCAGATCGGCTCGAGCCCACGCTGCAGCAGGCGCCGGCCGAACCGATGTTCGTCGCAGACGTGCTCGATGAAGGCAAGCTTGCCCCCAGGGCGCAGCACCCGGCGTACCTCCCCTAGACAAGCCTGAGGGTCCTCCACGCTGCACAGCACCAGGGTGCAAACCACCGCATCGAAGGATCCATCCTCGAAAGGCAGGCGATGCATGGGGGCCTCGCACAGCTCCGCTCGCCGCCCGACGCCTCCAAGGCGCTCCTGAAGCCTGCTCATCATCGCGCGGTCCGGCTCGGCCAGCACGAGGCGTTCCACCGCATGGGAATACAAAGGGAGGTTCGCGCCCGTCCCGGCGCCCACTTCCAGCACGGCACCCCGCAGTTCCCCGATCAGCTCGCCACGCCAGGCTCGAAGGCACGCCTCCTCGGTCTTGCGCATGAACGGATCGTAGATGGCGGCCATGAACCAGCTCATAAAGTCTCGTCTCCCGAGCGACGGATCGCCTCTGGATCTCGCCCGGCTCATCATCGGGTGACCCGTGCGTGACCACAAGGCAGGCGAGGCGGGAAAAGATCAGCGAAACTTTCGCGCACCCGGGGACGTAACGGAGCTACCTGCCCAGGCCGTGTCAGGCGCCCGATCGTCGCCCCTCGGCGCTGGACTTCCTATCGGCGAAGCTCGGTGAGTGCTAACGCACCTGCAGCGGACCTCACCCCCAACCCCACGTGCGCGAACTCTTCTCTCACCACGCCTTCGTCGAGGCCAATTTCGTCCCCATCCAGCTGGTGCTGGCGATGTTTGGGATGGGCGCGACGCTGAGCCTTCGAGACTTCGAGCGCATCGTCAAGAACCCGAGCGGCCTCGCCGTGGGGCTCGTGATCCAGGTGATCCTGGTGCCGTTTCTGGCCGTGATGTTCTCCCGCATCCTCGGGTTGAGCCCGGGCTGGGCGGTGGGGCTGATCCTGGTCAGCGTGGTCCCCGGCGGCGCTTTCTCGAACCTGCTCACGTATTTCGGGCGCGGAAATGTCCCACTTTCCATCTCCGTGACCACGGTGACCACCCTCGGCTGTCTGGTGACCATCCCGTTCGTCCTGCACCTGACGGCGGCCGAGCACTTACCGCCGGACTTCGCGTTCCCGACCGGACAGATCATCCGCGACATTTCGAGCTTTCTGCTCTTGCCCTTGGTCCTGGGGATGGTGACCTACCGCTTCCTTCCTCAGCACACCGAGGCGCTGTCTCGCTGGTCGATCCGACTGTCGATGACGTTCGTCGTGCTGATCACGATCAGCGCACTCGGTTCCGGACGGATCAAAGTTGCAGAGTACGGCCTGGGTCCTCCGGCGACCATCGTCGCCTTCGCGCTGATCCTGATGGTCGCGGTGCCCCACCTGACGCGGTTGCTGGGTCGCTACGACGACGAGAGCGCGGCGATCAGCATCGAGGTCACGCTCCGCAACATCGGCATCGGCCTGCTCTTGGTACGCTTCTTCTTTCCCGGTCAACCCGAGAACGGGCACGTGCTGTACTCGTGCCTGTTCTTCGCCGGGCTTTCGACCCCACTCAGCCTGCCAGCGATGCTTCGGCATCGGCGGGGCAAGAGCCCTGCCTACGGGCGTGCCCCGTTCGTCCGTCCCAGCGAGGATCCGCCAGCGCCCACCGCCGGAGCTGGCGAAGCGGCCTCCTAGGCCTCGTGAACGCGCAAGCGGCGCGAACACGAGAGCGACAGCAAGGGATGATGTCAGCGCGCTCAGCCGAGCGTAGCCATCAGATCCCGAGCGGCTTGGTTGTTGGGGTCTTCGTTGAGGCACTTGGCGAGGAAGATCTTCGCCTTGCGCATGTCGGCGCGACGATGGGCCAACCTGCCCATGTGGTAGTAGGCTTGTGCCCGCGCCTGGGACGTCGCCCCCTCCTCCTCCGGGTCAGTAACGGGGCGCATCATTGTTACCGCACGGAAGGCGCGATTGGCCACGGGTTCCTCATCCAGGTCCAAGGCGAGCTCGCCGAGTTCCATCGCTAGCGCGCCGTTCTTTGGATCCATCTCGAACGCCCGATTCAGAGAGTCCAGCGCGTTCGTCAGCGCGCCAGCCCCGAGATCCAGGTGGGCGAGCTCGCGATAGATCCTCGAGAGACTCCGCGAGCGGCGCCCTCGCTGAGACGCAACCCCCTCAGCGAGCAGCGCTCGGGCGTCGGCTGCTCGCCCCGCGCTCGCGTACGCACGCCCGAGGGAGGCGATCCCTTCGAGCTCGTCGGGAACGAGCGCCCTCGCCTGCTCCAGGACTCCGATGGCCTCGCCCAGATGCCCACCAGGCCCTGAAAGCAACTGGCCCGCGTGTACCAGAAGCTGATAGCGCGCCTCGAGCTCGGTTGCTTGGCCCGCGTCGCGAAGCACCAGGTGAGCCAGCTCCCGCGTCGCACCGAGGGCTTGGTAGAGTTCGCGCAGCCGCTCCGACAGCTCGGGATCGTCAGGGTAGAGTTCCACGGCACGCTCCAGGCCTGCCCGCGCTTCTTCGAGCCGCCCGGTCTCGTTGCAGACCTCCAGCAGCTCCGCGATCGCCTGGATCAGGCGCTCGCCGCGCTCCAACTCGCACAGGCGCTGCAGGTACTGACTCGCCAGCTCGGTGTCGTTCTGGAGGCGCCGCGCGATGCGAGCCAGCCGCCAGAGCGCATCGCGATCCTCAGGGCGCTCTTCGAGCACCGCAGCGAGCACCTGCTGGGCGCCAGCGCTGTCGCCTAGCTCCTCGTACACCGCCACCAGGCGTTTCTGAATCCCTCGACGAGCGTCTCCCTCAGCGGCATCGAGCGCTCGCTGCAGCGCCTCGCACAGCACGGCGCCGTGGCTCGGGTCCTGGGCGTAGACACGCTCGTGGTCGTCCAGCGCATCCAGCGGGCGGTCCAGGGACTCCAGGAGCTCTGCCCGTTGCCTGAGCAGGTCCAGGCTGTTGGCCTTGAGGGTCAACGCGACGCTCAGCGCGTCGAGGGCGCGGTCTAGCTCTCCCGCGTTGCGATGAGCTGCGACCAGCCGACTGAGCAAGTCCGCCTGGTGGGGGTTCGCTTCGAAGCAGCGAGCCAGGATGTCCGCCTGAGCGGAGAAGTCCCCCCGACCTCCAAACAACTCAGCCAGCCGCTCGGCGATTTCACGATCTCGGGGCTCCGCGTCGAAGAGCAGCCTCAGCGCTCTCTCCTCCCCTTCCTCGTCGCCTTGCTCACGTCG
>JAUILJ010000426.1 GCA_030433055.1 Polyangia bacterium | reverse complement strand
TGGAGCGCTTGCTCAAGGCGCTGCAGTGGCAGCACCCCAGGGAGCGCTGGGTGCTCAAGACGCCGCATCATCTCGAGTGGCTAGACGCGCTCCTCCACGTCTTCCCAGACGCAAAGATCATCCAGACACACCGCGATCCAACGCGCACCCTCGCCTCCTTTTGCAGCATGATCTGGCACGGTCGCGCTGTATTCAGCGACCGAGTGGACGCGCACGAAATTGGCCATGACTGGCAGCGCAAGACCCTGCGCATGGTCACCCGAGGCAGCGAGGTGCGTGACAGGGAGCGTACCGACGGCGCGGACGCGCAGCGCTTCATCGACGTCCACTATCGGGACCTGATGCACGACCCCGCAGCGGAGCTCGAGCGCATCTCCGCCTTCGCGAACCTCGACTGGTCAGCGAAGGACCGGGAGAGACTGGCTCAGGCTCAGCAACTCAACCGCCAGAACAAGCATGGCGTTCACCGCTACAGCCTGGAGGACTTTGGCCTCAGCGCTGGAGGCACCCGGGAAGCCTTTGCTGACTACGTGAAGCGGTACGCGATCCCGCCTGAAGACTGAGCCGAGGACCGGGCCGGGCCTGGCAGAAATTGTTGGATCGGTGACATTGCGCCATGGTGAGCGCCGGCTACGCTGCGACCATGCAGCGGCGGCGGGTGGCATTGGTCGGATACGAGGACGCGCAGAGCCTGGACCTCGTGGGGCCGCTCGAGGTCTTCGCCAGCGCGTCCAAGCTCGCTGAGCTGGCCGGGCGGCGCCTCGGCTACGAGGTGTCATTGCTGAGCCCGGACGGTGCAGCGATTCACTGTAGCAGCGGCCTCAAGCTGGTGGCGGACGCCGGAGTGGCGAACTCGGGTCCATATCATACCGTCCTGATCGGTGGCGGAGCCGGCTCCAGGCGAATCCACAAGGAAACGACCTGGCTACCCGCGCTAATGGAACTCGCGCGGCGGGCAAAGCGCGTGGGCTCGGTGTGCACGGGTACCTTCGTCTTGGCGAAGCTGGGCCTGTTGGACGGGCGCCGAGCGACGACCCACTGGCAGTGGTGCAAGAAGCTCGCACAGCTCCACCCAGAGATCGTCGTGGAGCCGGACCAGATCTACGTCCAGGATGGTCGCTTCTGGACCTCGGCCGGGGTCACAGCCGGGATGGATCTCGCGCTGGCACTCGTGGAGGCCGACCTGGGGCGAGAACTGGCTCTCGATACCGCACGGCAATTAGTCATGTACATACAGCGCAGCGGCGGCCAGTCCCAGTTCAGCCCGCAGCTGGCGGCACAGTTCAGTGAGCGGCCGCGCCTGAGGGGCCTGCAACAGCACATTCAGGCGCAACCTGCGGCCGATCTCTCGGTGCCTGCGTTGGCGCGACGCGCCGCCATGAGCCCCCGCCACTTCGCCCGTGTATTTCAGAGAGAGCTGGGTGTCACGCCCGCGGCGTACGTCGAGAGCGTGCGCATCGATGTCGCGAGGCGCTTGCTGGAGGCCAGCGAGCAGTCGGTGGACGAGGTGGCCGCCGCTTCGGGCTTCGGTTGCAGCGAGTCGTTGCGCCGCGCCTTCTCGAGGCGGCTCGGCACGACCCCGCGGGAGTACCGTGCCCGCTTTCGCTTCCGGCGAAGCGCCTAGCGGCTGTGCCCAACTGACTACTCCTTGCGTCGTAGCAGCAGCGAGCAGTGCCGAGTCGCCTTGGGCTCGGTGGACCAATCCAGAATGTTGCGCAGCAGCAGGCTGCTGCTGGCCGCCGAGCCGTCGTAGTACTGGCTGATGCTGGCGAGGGTCGGATCTCCGGTACCGCCACCCTGCTTGGCGGCATCGGGCGTCGCCGGCTTGCCGGCGCGCGCCAGTGGATTGGTGACCAGCTGGGAAGCGGAGATCACCAGCACCCGGGCCCTGGCGCTGCGGTCCCCGAAGGCGCTCTTCAGATCTCCATCGATGGCCACGGCCAGTGTCCTGCGCTCACCAGGGCTCAGGCCTTCGGGAAGCGGCTTGCCCGGATACGTGGAGATCCCACCCTTCGTCGCGGCCTGTGCTTCTGAACTGGAGAACACGAGCGGGGTGAAGGTCGTGTTCTTCTGCTTCTCCGCGTGCAAGACCAACGTGGACGCGAAGGGCAGCGTCACCTGGCGAACGCCCTGAAAGATCGGAAAGCTGCTGACCAAGCGCGGCGCTTTTTCTTCCGTGCGGATATTTTCCAGAACGATCAGGCTGGGGTCCGGTGGGATCTCTCCCCCCCCAACCAGGCTGCCCTTGAGCTTCATCCCTTGAGCCGGGTCGAGCACCAAGTCCGAGCTGATCTCCACCCCATAGCCTTCCAGCAGCGGCTCGAGGCCGTGGCGGCTCAGCGTGATGCTCATGCTGCCATCGCCTGGAGGGATGTTCACGGCGCTCGCCAGCACCACCAGGCTCTTGCCACCACGCATCAAGAAGTCGTCGATGCGCTCGAGTTCGGCCTTGGTGAAATCTCGTCCTGGCTGGGTGACCACCAGCGTATCGATGGCTTCGAGCTTGGCTGGCTCCAGCTCGTTCGGGGTGAGCAGGACGAAGCGGTAGTACGGAAACGCACTCGCCAGCAGCGCGAGCATGCTCGCGTCGCTCCTCGCGGAGAGCGAAGGCTCCTCCAGGGAGATCCCGCCAGGCGTGGACACCAGACCGATCCCGATGCTCTGCTTCTCGGCCCGCGCGATCACCTCACGCAGACGATTGGCAAACCAAAACGGAAAGTCCTGAGGGCGCTCCGGATCGATGGCAGGGATCGTCGCCCGTTGTTCACCGCTGCGAAGCACCACGCCAAAGTAGGCAGCGTTGAGCGACGTGCCGGCGCTGGATGCCTCTCCCAGCAGCGCTTGCTGTATCCCCTCACCGCTCGCCTGTCCCCGGGTCTCAGCGTCCTTCACGACGACCCGCGTGTATTTGATCTTCCCGTCGGAAGCCTCAGCGAGGCGCTCGAGTTCCTGGCCAACCCGATCGGCGCTCTGCGCTAGCTGTGCAGGCTCCGGGCTGGCGAACAAGCTCACCTCCACGGGGTGCTCGCTCGCCTTCAGCAGCTCGAGGGTGCCGTCTTCACACTCCTGCTGGGTGACGTCCAGCGGGCTCCGGAACAACCACAGGCTGAAGAAGCCCCCAACCAGCAGCACGATGGATCCGATACCCAGGATCCAGGGCAAGCGATTGGACGGCGGTGACTTCGGCTCCGGCGGCTGCTCACGCTTGGCCGGCTCGTCCAGGAGCGAGAGCGGCGGCTGACCGGGGCCTGGCCGAACGTTGGGGGGTACGTCTTTCGCCATATGCGTGGGACTATTCTAGCGCTTCCGCAAGAAAACGCAGGTGCTCCTCGCAGAAGCTCGCGACGAAGAAGTAGCTGTGATCGTAGCCTGGCTGCATGCGCAGGTTGTGCTTCACGCCACGGGACTCGAGCGCTGCGGCGAGCAAAGGCGTCCGCAACTGCTCGGTCAGGAACTGATCACTTCCACCCTGGTCGATGAGTGTGCGGGGCAGGCCCGCCCCTGCCTCCAGCAACCGAACCGGATCGTACGCCTCGGCCGCGACCAGATCGCCCGCGAAGAAACGCTCCACCGCAGTCTCTCCCCACGGACAACGGGTAAAGGAGGAAATGGGCGCCAACGCGGAGACCCGCTTGAACCGCCCCGGGTGCTTCAGCGCCATCAACAGCGCGCCATGGCCACCCATGGAGTGCCCGCTTATCGCCTGGCGTTCCAAATCCACAGAGAAATTAGCTTCGACCACCTGAGGCAGCTCCTGGCTCAAGTAGCTGAACATCCGGTAGTGCTTCTTCCAGGGCTCCGCGCTGGCGTCCAGGTAGTAGGCCGCGGACTTCCCGAACCAGTAGTGCTCGGAGTCGCCGTCGAGATCGACGCCTCGCGGGCTCGTGTCTGGCGCCACGACGCACAAACCGAGCTCCGCCGCGACGCGTTGCGAGCCAGCCTTCACCACGAAGTTGTCGGGGGTGCAGGTCAGCCCAGACAGAAACCACACGACGGGCCAGGGCCCCGGATGACGCGAGGGATCCGGCGTGTACAGCGCGAAGTCCATGGGCGTTCCGGTAACCGCGCTCTGGTGTCGGTAGTATCCCTGCGTCCCCCCGAACGCGCGATGAGCCTTCTGGGTGTCGAGCTGCATGGGATCCGTCTACCATGCGGCGCGGATCGGATGCCTGAAAAGCAACCGCGTCCGGGGCGCCTCCGGAACCACCCTGAGGCGATTGATCACGCGCGCGAGCGCGAGCTGGAGTGACCTCAGGTTGCTCACCGAGGGAGTCGAACATGCTGGGATTGATGCAGGACCGTCCGCTACTCATCTCCTCACTCATCGAGTACGCGGCGCGCTACCACGGAAACACGGAGATCGTGTCGCGCACGGTAGAAGGCCCAATCCACCGCTACGGGTACCGCGAATGTGAGGTCCGTAGCCGCAGGCTGGCGAGCGCGCTCGCCCGCAAGCTCGGCGTGAAGGTCGGTGATCGCATCGCGACCGTCGCCTGGAACGGATACCGCCACATGGAGGTCTACTACGGCGTCTCGGGCATGGGCGCCGTGTGCCACACCATCAACCCCCGGCTGTTCCCAGAGCAGATCATCTACATCGTGAACCACGCGGAAGACGCGTACATGTTCATCGATCTGACGTTCGTGCCGCTGCTCGAGAAGCTGGCGGACAAGCTCGGCTGCGTGAAGGGCTATGTCGTGATGACGGATCGCGAGCACATGCCCGACACCTCACTCAAGAACGCGATCTGCTACGAGGAGCTGATCGAGCAGGGTGACGACGCGTACGCCTGGCCCGACCTGGATGAGCGCACCGCGTCTTCGCTCTGCTACACGTCCGGTACGACGGGTAACCCGAAGGGTGTGATGTACGAACACCGCTCGACGGTGCTCCACTCGCTGATCGTGCTGACCGGTGAAGGCTTGGCCCTGTCCAGCCAGGACGCTGTGCTGCCCATCGTTCCCATGTTCCACGCCAACGCCTGGGGCTTACCCTACGCTGCCCCGATGTGCGGGGCGAAGATCGTGATGCCCGGCGCCAAGCTGGATGGGGCCAGCGTCTTCGAGTTACTTTCCACAGAGAAAGTCACGCTGACTGCTGGCGTACCGACCGTGTGGTTGATGCTGCTGAATCACATGCAGGAACACGGCTCGACCCTGCCGGAGCTCAAGCGCGTGGTGATTGGCGGCTCTGCGGCCCCGCGCTCGATGATCGAAGCGTTCCAGGACAAACACGGTGCCCACGTCGTGCACGCCTGGGGCATGACCGAGACCAGCCCTCTCGGTACCGTCGGCAACTTGCTGCCCAAGCACGCCCGCATGTCCAAGCAGGAGCAGCTCGACGTCCAGGTCAAGCAGGGCCGCGCGGTGTGGGGCGTAGAGCTGGACATCGTGGACGACGACGGCAAGTCGATGCCTCGTGACGGCAAGGCGTTCGGTCACCTCCTGGTACGCGGGCCCTGGGTCACCAAGGGCTACTTCAAGGGTGAGGGCGGCAACATCCTGAACGCCGGCGGCTGGTTCGACACGGGCGACATCGCGACACTGGATCCCGACGGATACATGCAAATCACCGATCGCTCGAAGGACGTGGTGAAGAGCGGCGGAGAATGGATTTCATCCATCGACCTCGAGAACACCGCCGTCGGGCACGCAGACATCGCCGAAGCGGCGGTGATCGGCATCCCACACCCGAAATGGTCCGAGAGGCCGCTACTCATCGTGGTCAAACGCGAAGGCGCCGAGCTCACGAAGGAGGCCGTGCTTCACTACCTCGAGGGAAAGATCGCCAAATGGTGGATGCCCGACGATGTGCAGTTCGTGGACGCCATCCCCCACACGGCGACCGGCAAGATCCTGAAGACCGCGCTGCGTGAGCAGTTCAAGGACTACAAGCTACCCACCCACGACGACGAGTGAGCCCAGCGCTCGGGCACGCTAGCAAGCACCAACGAAGAAACGCCGCGCGAGAGCGCGGCGTTTTGCTTCGAGCCCCTGACAACTCAGAGCGGCTCGGCCTCTGAACAAACTCAGAGCGGCCCGATTTGCGCTACCGCGCGGATCTTCTTGCGAGCTGCGGCTTCTCGCACCTTCTTCGGCACGAGGTTGCCGTAGCGCTGGAGCAAGCGCCCCGTGAGGTGCTCCAAGCTGATCAGCGCCTTGACCTCATCCACCCGGGCCCGATGCACGGAGAGCTGCGCAGAGCGCAACGAGTCTTCGGCTTGCTGTACCTCGAGCAAGATCGCGCTGCCCTGCTCGTAGCGCGCCTTCTGTGCCTCGACCTGCTGAGCGGCGACCTTGACCGTCTTCTCTGCCAGCTCGACTCGCCTGCGAGCAGTTTCCGCGGTGACATAGGCGGCGGCCACCTGAGAGCGTACCGCCTGGCGCGTCGCCCTCAGACGCGAACGCGCCGACTCTACACCGATGGCCGCCGCGCGACGGTCCGCGCTGCGCGTCTGACCCGAGAGCGGCATCTCGAACACGACACCCACATGGACACTCACGGCCGGCTCTGTCACGAAGCGATCCGGGACCGGTGGTACCTCACGGTAAGCCGCGCCCTCCCCCTGCACGTAGCCTTCCAGATCGAGCCGTGAGCGCTCCGACTCACCGGCGGTCACCACGCGCTCCCGCGCGAGCTCCAGCTGCGCCTCTTGCAGCTTCACGTCCGGAGACTCCTCCTCTGCCGCGCGGAAAGCCTCCGTCTTGGACAGCGGCAGCGAGAGATCTTTGGGCACCGCTCCAGCGCTCGTCTTCAGATCCACGTTGCTCTCGTCCGAGCCGATCAGGCGGGAGAGCTCGACGGCGCGTTGCTTGGTGGTCGCCTCCGTGGCCGCCACCGACTGGTCGAGCTGCGCCAGGCGCGTCTCGTAGCTGAGCAGCTCGACCGGCGCCAGCGCCCCGGCCTTGATCCGCTGGTCTGCCTCGTCGCGCTGGCGTTTCGCCGTGTCTCGCGCCTGGCGCTCGATGTC
>JAUILJ010000425.1 GCA_030433055.1 Polyangia bacterium | reverse complement strand
ATGTGTTTGTGTACTGGCCATCGTTGTCGAGTCGTCTTCAGGTTGCACATATTCAAGGATCTTTCCACCCATTCATTCCCTCTCCGTTGTGCTGGGCCTGTCTGGGGCTGGCAGCTACTCACGTTTCCATGCGAGATGTCTTCTGGCTTACACTGAGTGCCATGAGGCAACCGGGGCGTTGGGTGTTGGGGATCGCGGCGGTGCTGAGCGCGGGGTTGGTGGCTTGCGGCTCCGACTCGGGCGGTGAAGGCAGCGGCGGCGCGAGCGGCAGCAGCAACGGGGGAAGCGGAGACGGTGGCGCCTCCGCCGCTGGCGGCGACGGGGGCTCCGCGGCGGGCGGAAGCGGGAACGCCAGCAGCGGCGGCACTGGCACCTCGGGTGGATCCGCAGGGCAAGGCTCGGGCAGCGACGGCTGCGGCAAGCAGAGCCCGACCGGTGTCGACGAGGAAGCCACGATCGAGGTTGGGGGTGAGACGCGCCATTTCGTGCTCTCGGTCCCCGACGGCTACGATCCGACTTCCCCTCTCCCCCTGATCTTCGGCTTCCACGGGCTGAACGCCGATGGCAAGGCGGCGCACAACTACTTGCGGCTCGAGCAGGCGACGGGCAAGCCGGCGATCTTCGTCTACCCCAGCTCTCGCAGCTCCTCTGCCGGGTGGCAGATGAAGGAAGGCGAGGGCGATATCGAGTTCTTCGATGCCCTGGTGGAGCAGCTGACGGCGGACTACTGTATCGATTCCTCGCGGATTTTTAGCACGGGCTTCAGTCACGGCGCGATGTTCACGAACAACCTGACCTGTGCGCGGATCGACACCCTGCGCGCCATCGCGCCCATCGGAGGCTCGGGGCCGTGGTTCGGCGCTGCCTGCAGCGGAGCCGTTCCAGCGCTGCTGGTCCATGGCATGAAGGATGGCACCGTCCTGATCAGCGATGGTGAGAAGAGCCGTGACCACTGGCTCGGAGAGAACGGCTGCGGCACCGAGACGAAGGCCTACGACCCGGATCCCTGCGTGGCTTACGAGGGTTGCACCGACCCCGTGGTGTTCTGCGCGTTCGACGGGGGACACACCGTGCCGGACTTCGCTGGCCAGGCGGTGCGTAACTTCTTCGACTCCATGTAGCGGCTCGGAGCCCGGCTACGTTGCCCCGTATGTCGAGGCGCAGTAGACCAAGGCAATGACCCGAGCGCCGAGCCAAGCGTCCCGGTTGCTCCCAGCGGATACGTTGCGCGCCTTGATCGAAGCGCGGGAGCTGATGGAGCAGTCCTTCGCCGAGCCCCTGGCCCTCGGGGATCTCGCTTGTGCTGCTGGCTTCTCTGACGCCTACTTCATCCGCAGCTTCTCCCGTGCGTTCGGTGTGACACCGCACCAGTACCTCACGCGGGTGCGACTGCAGCGCGCCAAGGCGCTGCTTGGCGACCCGCGGCGTAGCGTGACCGAGGCCTGCTTCGCGGTCGGGTTCAGCAGCCTGGGTTCGTTCAGTAGTCTGTTCCGCCGCAGCGTGGGCTGCTCACCGTCGGCGTACCGTAAGGAAACGATCGCCTGGTCGCGGGTGCCGGGTGCGCTGGTCTACGCCACCCAGGCGCCGGGGGGCGCTGAGCGCGTCGTGGTGCCGAGCTGCTTCGCGTTTATGTTCGGCGCCCCACTGACCTAGCGCAGCCCCGAGGTTTTTTCCGCTGAGGGCAATTCTCGAGAAGCCCTGGGGGCGACCGCCGAGGTACACCCAGCTGACGTCGCGCGACGCTTCACTCAACAGGAGAAAAGAACGATGATTCAACGACTTAGCACCGCAACGGTGTATGTACTGGATCAGGACAGCGCCCATGACTTCTACACCCAGAAGCTCGGCTTCGAGGTGCGCACCGACGCGCGGATGGGCGACTTCCGCTGGCTGACCGTTGGCTCGAAGGGCCAGCCGGATCTCGAACTCGTGCTGATGCCCATCCAGCAGAGCCCGATGTGGGACGACGAACGCGTGAAGACGATGCGCGAGCTGGTGAAGGCTGGCACGTTTGGCGTCGGAGTGCTGCGCACCGACGACTGCAAAAAGACCTACGAAGAGCTCAGCGCCAAGGGCGTGAAGTTTCGTGGGCCACCGACGGAGCGCCCCTGGGGCCTCGAGGCGATGCTCCTCGACGACTCTGGCAACTGGTTCTCGCTGCTCCAGGAGCTGTGAGCCTCGAGGTTCATCCGCGGCTACTTCGAGTGCCTCGAGGATGGATCCTTCGGGAAACGCTTCGAGGCGCTATCCGCGGCCTTCGGCGATCAGGTCCTCGCGGAGCTGAGTCAGCAGCTTGCCGAGCAGGTTGAGCCCGAGCCAGCGCTCGGGATTGCTCGCGTCCGGGTGGTCTTCTGCGAGGCCAATGCCCCAGATCGGATCGAGGGGGCTTGCTTCCACGAGCGTGGTTCCGCGGGTTTCCAGCAGCGCCTCGAGCAGCCTGGGGTGCTGGGTGAATTTCGCGTGGTTACCGCGGTACACGATGGACTCCCGCTCGGCCTCCCAGCGCTCGCGATTGAAGCCGCGCACCTTGCGTCCCAGCGCCTTCTGTTCCCTGGGCGACTGGGTGCCGAGGATACGCTGCTCGATCTCGGTGTCCTCGAACAGCCGCGCCTTGCTCGCCATCATCCACTGCTCGGCGGTGACGTAGACGTTTCCGTCCAGCTCGAAGCGGGAGAGATGCCACTGGGAGAACGGAGACTCCGCCTGCCAGAAGAACGTGAAGCGCGACATCGTGTGATGATGACACTAAGCCGCGCTGGCGCAAGGCCCTGTCCCGTTCTGCCGTTTGAGTCGCTACCTAGCTCACTGCGTGTAGCGGCTCTTCAGGCTGCCGTAGGCCTGGCGCGGGTTTCCATCGATATCGACGATCCCCCACCACTCTTCGGTGGCGTGGCCATCGGGGTACACGCCGCCGTTGTCGAAGCCGCCGGTGTCGTGGTCATTCGGGTTGCCTGACTTCCACCACTCGTCGCTGAACGCATACGGGCAACCGCCGACGACCACCTTGTTTCCGTCGTAGGCGCTGAGCTGAGCGCGGATTTCGTCGGTGAGCACCTCCACCGCGTGGGCTTGCGCCGGTTGGTCTTCGGAGTTGGTGTTGCGATTCCAGGCGTCGGCACCGTACTCGCCGACGAACATCGGCTTGTTGGTGAGGCTCGCCCAGCGGCTGAAGCGGTCGCTGAAGGACAAGTACGGATACAGGTTCAGCGCCCACAAGTCGGGATCGCTGACGGTGGCCAGCGTTTGTGCGGTGGGGACTTCGCCGTGATCCGTCGCCACGGGGTGATTCGGATCCAGCCCGTGGATGGTCTGGGAGGCCTGCTGTAGCCTCGCCATCACCTCCGCCTGGCTGTGGCTCGAGTAGAGGGCGTTGTAGTTCCACTCGTTGCCGACGATCCACATCAGGACCGCGGGATGGTCCTTGAAGTAGTTCACCGCGGAAACGTAGTCCGAGTCGTAGCCCGGGAGCACGGTGATTGCCACCTTGATGCCGGCCTTGTAGTACCTGTCGAGCACCGCCCAGCCGTCGGCGCTCTTCTCCGGCGGGTCGTAGGTCTTGATGGTGTTGATCCCGGCGGCTTGCATCAGGGGCACGTCGCGATCCGCGAGCATCGCGAAGTAACGACCCTGGCCGTCGTGGTTCTGACCCTTGGGCACCGGGTTGTAGCTGATGCCCTTCATGTCCCAGGCGGCTTCGCCCGCGAGGTTCCCGTCGGGCTGTCGATGCCGCACCAAGAGCTGGCGGCCTTGCACGCGCACCACGCTCGGGCCGTTGGGGACCGTGTCTGGGTTGCCTGCGCTGCCACCAGAGCCTCCCGCCGCGCTGCCAGCTTCGCCGCCGCTGCCGCCAGCCGAAGAGCCTCCGGTGGCTGAGCCACCGCTACCGCTTCCTCCGGGATCTGATCCACTCGAACCTCCTTGACTCGAGCCGCCCTGAGCCGTGCCGCCCTGACTGGAGCCGCCTTGAGCCGAGCCACCCTGACTGGAGCCGCCCTGCGTCGAGCCGCCTTGGCTGAATCCGCCAGCGCCTCCGGCGCTGTATCCGGCGGCACCTGCGCTGCCGCTACTGCCGGCAGAGCCGTCGGAGCCGCCGTCATCCGAGGAGCAGGCGACGAGGGAGCCTGCAGCGAGCAGAACCAGCCAGCCTGATGAAGAGAACCGACGACTCGTGATCTTCGAGGCACGAGTCGTGGAGCGATCGCGACCTCGAGACGGCGATCCAGGTTTGGGGGAGGGGACTTGAGAGAAAGGAGGCATGTCCCACCGTTGCCGCACGTGTGATGAACCGTGAGGTGATCGTGCGGGAACTGGGTCGCCAGACGCCGACACACGACATTTTCTCAGATCCGCCTCGGGTATGCTGAACCCATGCGGGAACGATTGTTTGGGGGATGGCGCGAACAGCTCAAGAACGTGTCCATCGTCGTCGCACTGCTGCTGCCGTCCGCGTGCGGCAGTGACTCCGATGGCGGAGGCGGATCGGGTGGATCCGCTCCCGGCGGGAGCAGCGGTCAAGGCGGCAGCGCGGGCTCTTCCCAGGGCGCTTCGGGTGGCGCTGAAGCCGGTGGCGCGGCGGCTGGCGGTGCGGGAGCGATGGGCGGTGGCGCCGGTCACTCCAGCGCCGGGAGCGCCCAAGGTGGTTCCGCAGGGCAAGCAGCGGGTGGCTCAGCGGGTGCGCCCACTGGATCGCCGCTCTGGGTTGGCGTCGGCAACTGGGGTTACCGGGTGTCGACGGCGGACGGCACGCAGATCAGCGAGCAGCAAAACCCGCAAACCGGCTCCGATCACTCCCCGGATCTGCTGCGCGACGTGGCCTGGGGCGACGGCGCCTTCATCGCCGTCGGCGGTGACCAGAACTCGATGGTGATGCGCTCGACGGATGGCAACACCTGGCAAGAGGACCTGCATCCAACCGGCACCCAGTGGAAGGGCGGCGTTGCGTACGGCGGTGGCCGCTGGGTCGCGGTGGGCGGTGTCGGCACGGTGATCTACTCCGATGACGGCGGTACCGTGTGGCAAGATTCCAGCGAGCGCTTGCCCACGGCCGGGCGGGACATCGCTTACGGTGGTGGGCAGTTCGTGGCGGTGGGTGACAGCGGTATGATCGCTACCTCCAGCGACGGCACCAGCTGGGCGGATCACACTCAGTCCGGCGCCGTTGGGATGAATGGGGTCGCGTACCTGGCTGGCGGTGCCTGGGTCGTTACCGGGAGGAACTGGAACGGATCCGGCTTCGATATCTCCTGCTTCGGCAGCGCCGACGGCAGCAGCTGGACGCCTTGTGGCTTCAACATCACCAACATCGGGCGCCCAAGTGTCGTCGATGGCGAGCTGATCGTGCCCACCAACGCCGGCTACGAGTCCACGACGAACGGCACGAGCTGGACGCATCACGACACGGACATCCCAGAGCTGGTGCTGCAGGCAGACAGCCTGCTGGTCGGTGGAGCCAACGACCGCCTGTATGCGGGGAGCAGCATCGACAGCATCAGCCAGACCAAGACGCTGACTCGGGGCCTGCGCGGCTTCTGCCTGGGCTACGTCCAGTAGCGCGCGAGGTCAGTCGCTCAGAAGCAGAGAAGGGCCTCTACATAGGCGCCGAACAGCACCCGCGCCGGCGTGTAGACCTCGCCGAGGTCGTCCAACGCGAAGCTCGGCCGCGTGAAGGGCAGGCCGCTCTCAGCGCCCAGCGCCAGACCGAGAGCGCTCGGGTGCCACTCGAAGCGCGGCCCGAACGCGGCTGCCCCGAGCCACACGTCGCTGCTCTTCGGCTGAGCGACTTCGCGTCCCTCACCGCGGATCCGTGTGGCAATGATTCTGGCTGCCGGTCCCAGGCGTAACCGCTCGGCGCCGAGGCCATAGAAGGCGCGCAAGCTCAGCTCCAGGCGCGAGAAATCGCCGCCCCGCTGGTCGTCGCTCAGCGTCTGATTGCTGCCTGGAAAATAGGCGCCCTGGAGGTCCAGCCATAGCCTCCCGAAGCCGAAGCCTCCACCAAGCGACGGAGCGAACGTGAGCTTGGGGAGCACACCCCAGCTCATCTCACCCCCGACCAACACGCGTGCTGTGAGGGGCGTCGAGGTCACCGAGGAGCCGGTGGAGCCTGCGCGCCTGCCAGTGCCAGCGTCCCGTCTGGATCGGGGGGTGAGGCGCGCCGCCTGTGCTTCGTCGCGAGACGTCTTCGCGTCGTCTCCTTCACCAGGCTGCTCATCAGGTGCCACTCCGGGTTTGCTGAGTTGCGCGCCTGGGTCCACCGCGAGCGCCAGCATCAAAGCCGTCGCGCTAGCCGCCGCATCGCAGCTCTCAGCGCTGAGCCTTCGCTGGCCTTCCCCTGTGTCGCCCCGCGTCTCCAGCTGCACGACGAAGCGGCTGCCCTGGCGCCTCACGCGTGCCGTCGCTTTCACGCTCACGTCCGCCTGGCTACCGCGCAGCATGTGCTGGGCGCGTTTCAGCACTTGAGTTTCCGTGGGGCAGTCTTCGGGGGCCGACCAGCTCAACGTGAGCTGTGGACGCGCCTGCGCCGCGGAGCTCAGGAGCAACACGACGATGCCCATCAGGCAAGCCCCGAGCAGGCTAGGGGCACTCGAGCGCGCGGTCGATGCCAGCGATGTGCGCGTGGCACTCGGTACAGTACTGCACTCCGTCGCAGCCACAGATCGGGTTGCAGGGCTCCGTGCAATTGCTCGGATCGGGCTGCACCAGGCAGTGCCCGGGATCGCTGGCGCCGCAGTCGATTGCCTCGAAGTCGCAGAACTGTCCGGCGGGGCATTGGGTGCCAAGCCATGCTCCGCAGCGCGTGCTGGCGCCGCTACACCAGGCGGAGGGCGCAACATCAACCCCCGCCTGCTCCGCCACACACGAGTTACAATACTCCACGCCGTCGCAGCCACAAACCGTGGAGCAAGTGCTGGCGCAGCTGGTGGTCGAAGCGCGACAAATACCCCGGCTCACACCGCTGGCCGCCATGCCTCCGCAGGCATC
>JAUILJ010000424.1 GCA_030433055.1 Polyangia bacterium | reverse complement strand
CGACGGAGACACCGAGGACGGGGACGGTTGCGACAAGAACTGTCAGCTCGAGCCCGGTTGGTACTGTCCGACGCCGGGGGTGGCTTGCGAAGCCGCCGAGTGCGGCGACGGCATCGTCGCGGGCAAAGAAGAGTGCGAGGACGGCGACAGCCCGCCGGCCGACGGCAACGGCTGCGACAAGGACTGCAAGCGTGAGTCCGGCTACGCCTGCGACACCCCCGGCCAACCCTGCCACACCACCCTGTGCGGCGACGGGAACCCGGAAGGCGATGAGCAGTGCGACGACGGCAACAACGACACGGGGGACGGCTGCACGCCCTTCTGCAAGCGCGAACCCGACTGCTCTCAGGGCGCTTGCACGTCAGCCTGCGGCGACGGAATTCGGCTTCCGGGAGGCACCGAGGAATGTGAAGACGGGAACACGGTAGCGGGCGATGGCTGTTCTCCTGACTGCAAGATCGAGGTCGGCTTCACCTGTGACCAGATCACGGAGAGCCCAACGGAGCTCGTGCTCCCGCTCGTGCTGCGGGATTTCAAGGACGATCACATCGACTTCGAGAACGGCAACGGGGGTGAAAAGGGGATCGTCGCGGTCGACCTCGGTACCGACGGGAAGCCCGTCTACGCGGGGGGTGCGGGAACCAACACCACCCACGGTCAGGGGCCATTCGATGAGTGGTATCGCGACACGCCCGGCACCAACATGACGGTGCTCCAGTCCATGACGCTGACCAAGCTGCCCACGGGAGAGTTCCGCTTCGACAACTCGAACTTCTTCCCGCTCGATGGTCTGGGCTTCGGCAATCAGGGCCGCGGGCACAACTTCCACTTCACGAGCGAGGTCCGCTACTACTTCGAGTTCAAGGGTGGCGAGCAGCTCGACTTCACTGGTGACGACGACGTGTGGGTGTTCGTCAACCGCAAGCTCGCCGTGGATCTGGGCGGAGTTCACGGCGCCCAGTCAGGCGGGGTGACGCTCTCTGCCTTCGCGGCGACCGCGAACCTGGAGCTTGGAAAGGTCTACGAGATCGTGGTTTTCCAGGCGGAGAGGCACACCTCACAGTCCAACTATCGCCTCACCTTGTCGAACTTCGAGAACACCCGCTCGGAGTGCAAGAGCGAGTGCGGCGACGGCATCGTGGCCAGCGACGAGCAGTGCGACGACGGCGTGAACGACGGCGGCTACAATGAGTGTGGCGAAGGGTGCAAGCTCGGGCCGCGCTGCGGCGACGGGATGTTGCAGGTGCCCGAAGAAGAGTGTGACGACGGCAACTTCACCAATGGCGACGGTTGCGAGTCGAACTGCCGCAAGAACGTGCCGAAGTGAGCTGGCTCACAGGTTGAGCAAGACCAGCAGACCGACGCCACACAGCAACCCGATGCCGATACACCCGTAGAAGCCGATGCGCTTCCAGAGCACGATCTCGTGAGTGCGGTCGTCGTACTCGTCACCGAACACCACCTGCCAGCCGCCGCCGAAGAAGAGCGGGAGCATGACCACCGTGGTGATGATGTAGTACTGCTCGAGGAAGATCAGCGAGCCGATGTTGAGCGCCAGGAGCGCCACTCCGGACCCCAGCATCTTGAGGCCCTTCATGCGCTCCACCCAGAACCCTTGCTCCGGGACGGTCTCGTTGTGACCCGGTCGCGGCGCCGCCGGCTGAGGCATCCCCGCCTGCTGAAGCTGGGGCCCGCCTGCGTATCCGGGAGGTAACGGTCGGGCTTGCGCCGCCTGCGGTGAGGCGATCACGGGCGGGCCGTATTGCCCCTGTCCGGCGCCGAGCGGCGGTTGCTGACCGTACTGGCCCTGAGGGCCGGCGTATTGTGGTTGCTGGGCCTGGGCGTACTGCGCTGGATCATACTGCGCAGGATCGTACTGAGCGTGTTGCGCTGGGGCGTACTGCGCCTGCTGCTCGTATGCTGGGGGTTGCCCTGGGGCGGTAGCCGGAGCCTCCCACGGTGCCGGTTGCGCAGCCTGTGGCTGGTGTTCGGGGGGAGGCATGCCGTAGCCCGGCACAGGCCGCGCCATGTCACCTGGGGCCGGATCCATCGTCGGCATCAACTGGGTGCCACCAAACTGGGGCGCTCCGGGGCCTGGCGGCTGACCGCCTCCTGATTGGCTCATGGTCCGCTCAGTCTCGGCGACCCTCACGGCGCCGTCAAAGACGAAAGCCCCCGGTGCGCTGGGTCGATGCGATCAGGCCAGCCATCACAGGCCAGCGCCCTGGTAGTTCTCTGCTTTGAAGCCGATCACGACGTCGCCTGCGGGGGTCACCAGGATGGGCCGCTTGATCAGCTTTCCATCCGCCGCGAGCGCCGCGAGCGCCTCGGAGTCGCTCATCGACTTCAGTCGCTCCCCGAAGCCGCCCGCGCGGTAGCTCTGGCCAGAGGTGTTGAACAGCTTCTTCAAGGGCTGCCCCGATGCCTTCCAGAGCTTGCTCAGTGTGGCCTTCGACGGCGGGTGCGCGACCAGATCGATGAGCTTGGCGTCGTGACCCGCTGCTTCGAGCCAGCGCCGAGCCGACTTACAGGTGCTGCAGCCGGGATAGTGATACAGGGTGACTTGAGCCATGCCTCGCTGATACTCGGAATCGCCGCGCGCACAAGACTTGCGGGCGGAATTCTGGCGCCGCGCGGAATATGAACCCCGGTGCAGCGGTTGCGGCACCTCGGGGAGATGGCGGGCAACCATTCGACGCGGCACCACCACCTGGCCGATGCAGCCAGCGTCTGCGTGCGCTTGTTACTCAGGCTCTGGCCGCTGTGGGGCGCGTGGCTCTGGCTTGCGCCGGGCCTGGCCCATGCTCAGACGAGCAACGTCTGCGTGGAGTCCCGCGCCGTGAGCGTCGAGTGCCAGCCCACCTCTGCGCCTTCGCCCGAGACGTCATACAAGCTCGATGAGGCTCCGATGTGCGGAGCTGACGGGTCCTCGTTGAACGCGCCGCCCCCACTGCTTCCACCAACTCGCGCTCAGCTGCGCGCAGCGGATCCGGACGCGGACGACGCCGCCAACGCCAGCGGGGTACCGGGCTCCCCAGAGCCTCGTGTGCGCCCGCAGGCGAAGCTGGATTCGGGCTGCGCGGTGCTGCTGGCTTGGTCGCTCAACACCGCCCCCCCGCTGCCTTCCGAGTCGCAGTTGGAGACGCAGTCTGCGGCGTCGAGCGGAGTCCGACAGAGCCTGTATCGACCGCCCCGCAGCGCTTGAGAGCCATCGCTGCTCGCCGCTGAATCAGAACGCTCACGCCGAAGAAGCGTGAGAGCCGCGCCACACGAGCGCGACCACACCGACCCGCGGGCCTTGGCGCTCCTGGAGCGCCACCGATCCATTCCCGGAGCCTGCTGGGACCCGCGCTGCGCGTCTGCGCAGCGCACTAGCGCCGCCCACAACCTGGCGTCGGCGCACCATTCCATCGAAAGTTTTGTTTCCTCATGACAACACAAACATCCATCCTCGGCTTCGTGCTGTGCTTCATCGCCGGCATGGGCCTCATGTACTCGAGCCAGCGCGGTCAACCGCAGCCCGAGGCGAACTCCCACTCGACGACGAATGCGCCCGATCACGCTTCCGCGCCCATTCCGGTGACCACGGCGGACCCAATCTGGGGTAGCCCCAGCGCGCCGGTGACGCTCGTGGAGTTCAGTGATCTCGAGTGCGCCTACTGCAAGCGCGTCGAGTCAGCGCTCGACCGCGTCCGAAAGCAGTACGGTCCCAAAGATCTGCGGATTGTCTGGAAGCACAAGCCGCTGTCGTTTCACAAGCAAGCGCGGGAAGCGGCTCTGGCCGCTCAGGCGATCTTGCACACCAAGGGTGCGGACGCGTTCTGGAAGTTTCGGGATCGAGCGTACCAGAACCAGCAGACTCTGGGTGAGCCGGCCTATGAGCTGTGGGCCGCGGACCTGGGGATCTCCGTGGCGGACTTCCGCAAGGCAGCATCCGACCCAAGCGTCGTGAGCCAGGTCGACGCGGACCTCGCGCTGGCCGAGCGGCTGGGAGCGGGCGGTACTCCGACGTTCTTCATCAACGGCCGGCGCGTCGTGGGCGCGGCTCGCTTCGAACAGTTCCAGTCGATGATCGACGCGGAGCTGGCAGAGGCCAAGCGCCTGGCGGCCGCGGGGACTGCCCCGGGTGACATTTACCCCAAGCGCCTCGCAGCAAACGCGAGTGAGATCGCGAAGCCAGCGCCCAAGGTGCAAGCGCCCAAAGCGCCGGTACCGAAGCTCGATGAAACGCTGCACTACGTTCCGATCTCCAGCACGGACTTCATGCGCGGCCCCCAGGATGCGCTGGTGACCCTGGTCGAGTTCAGCGACTACGAGTGTGGCTTCTGCAAGCGCGTCGAAGCGACGCTGCGCCAGTTGCTGAAAGACTACCCCGAGGATCTGCGCTTGGTCTGGAAGGACCGGCCGCTCGGCTTTCATCGCTACGCGCTTCCAGCGGCGGCCTTCGCTCGGTCGGCGGCCAAACCGGGACCGAGGGGCAGCTACTGGGCCGTGCACGACGCGCTGTTCGAAGCACAACCGAAGCTGGCTCCGACAGACCTGGAACGCCTCGCGCACAAGCTCGGTCAAGACTGGACTGCCGTCGAGCGACGCATGCAATCGCCGAGCGTGCAGGCTGCAATCCGCGAGGATATCGCGCTCGCAGAGAAGCTCCAGATCAACGGCACGCCCAACTTCTTCGTCAACGGTCGGGCGCTGCGTGGCGCTGTGCCCATCGAGCGGTTCAAGGCGCTCATCGACCAGGAGCTGGCAAAGGCCAAGCGAATGGTCGCGGAGGGCACCGCACGGGCGCAGGTATATACGAGTGTGATGGCGCGGGCGCGCGCAAGCAGCAAACCCTGAGCGGCTGGCGAGGGTGGGCGCCAGCCCGCCCTCGCCTACTTTGCTGACGTTCCACCTCCCGGAGCCCGCGCCTGAGCCGTCGGGCCATCGGCGCGCAATCGGCCACCGCGACATACTCTGTCCGCACCTTCCCCCTCCAGCAGCTAAGCTCCGCCGGGTGCCGACCCTCCGCCCCTACCAGCGCGACGCCGTAGCGGCGGTGATCACCGCGCGGCGATCCGGAGTGCGCCGGCAACTGATCTGTTTGCCCACGGGGGCTGGCAAGACGGTGATCTTCTCGGAGTTGGCCCGGCTAGCCAAGCGTCCCGTGCTGGTGCTCGCCCATCGCCGTGAGCTCGTGGAGCAGGCACGAGACAAGCTCGAGCAGGCGCTCGCAGGGCAACGCAGCGTCGGGATCGAGCAGGGTTCGGACGTCGCAGCCAACGAGTCACAGGTCGTGGTCGCCTCCATCCGCTCGCTCCACGAAGAGCGGCTGGCGCGCCTGCTGGCCGCCCGCCGCTTCGGTCTGGTCGTGTACGACGAGTGCCACCACGCGCCCGCTCGAGACAACCAACGGGTACTGGAGACCTTGGGCGCCTTCACGCCGGAGTGGGACGGCACGCTCCTCGGCTTCACCGCGACGACCCAGCGCGGCGACCGCGCAGCGCTCGATCAGGTGTTCGAAGCGATCGTGTATCGGAAGGGGCTCTCCGAGCTGATCCGCGAGGAATACTTGGTGCCGCTGCGAGGCTACCGCATCGCGACCGCCGCGGATCTGCAGCGCGTGAGCTTGACGGCCGACGACCTGAACCTCGAGCAGCTAGCCGAGGCCGTCGATATCGAGTCACGCAACGACCTGGTCGCGCGCAGCATCCAGGAGCTGGCGCGGGACCGGCGCACCATCGCCTTCTGCGTCAACGTCAACCACGCGCGGCACCTGGCCCGCGCACTGAATGCCATTGGTGTGCCGACGGGCATCGTGCATGGCGAGATGAAGGTCGAACAGCGCCGAGAAACCCTCGCCGCATTTCGGGAAGGCAAACTCGCGGTGGTGACCAACGTCGGTGTGCTCACCGAAGGGTTCGACGACCCGGGTGTGTCCTGCGTTGCGATGGCGCGGCCCACGCGATCCGAGGGGCTCTACGCCCAGTGCATCGGGCGAGGTACTCGCCTCGCCCCGGACAAGACCGACTGCCTGGTCCTCGACTTCGTCGACCTGTCTGATCTGAGCCTGGTGGCGCTGCCGAGCCTGGTCGGCCTCCCCGCCGGAGTCGACTTGGAGGGGTCGCGCCTGGATGAAGCCGAGGCTCGCGTCGCGAGCTACTACGATGACAACCCCGGCTTCGAGATCGATCCGGGGCACATCACGCTGGCAGAGATCCAGCGCCGCGCAGCTGGCTTCAACCCGTTGTCGCGCAAGCTCGACGGCGACATCCGAGCGCTGACCCCCAACGCATGGTTCAGCCTGGGTGCGCTGGGCCTCGGCCTGCATGCGCTCTGGACCCGGTCGGCGGAGCGCAGGGCGGCAGCGTCAGAAATCCTGATCCTGGATCAGCACCAGAGCGGCAGCCGGCGGGGCAAGCGCTGGCGGGTGACGCTCGACGGCCGAGAGCTCGCGCGCTTCTCGCGCCTCGAGGAGGCGGTGGAAGCGGTAGACTACGAGATCGACAAGCGGGGCCGCGCGTGTGCCGCTAGCGCGCGACCGGACGCTGGGTGGCGCAGCGAGCAAGCGCCTGAAGGGTTGCTGGAACGGCTCGATCTCACCCCCAACCGTGAAGCTGTCGAACACGGAGACGCGCTCCGTCTAATTGCCACGAGGCAATATTACAGGCGACGCGGGGCGAGCTAGTTCTTCCCCGCCAGCAACGTCGCGGCCATGGGAAAGTGGTCAGACGCGTAGCGCTGATTCGGGCCGTACTCGTGAACATCGACGGCCCAGTGACTCACCGCCCAGTTCGCACTGTCGGGGGCGACGAAAATGTGATCGATACGATCGTCGAGATCGTATTCGGGAGCGGGATCCTGGTTGGTGTCGACCTCCCACGCCTCGGCGAGCTGCTGAGTGTTGACCATGTGGAACCCGTCGCTCGTGGTCAGGATGCGGTAGGCCTCGGTGTCGGGCTTGGAGTTGAAGTCCCCTACCAGCACCAACGGTGC
>JAUILJ010000423.1 GCA_030433055.1 Polyangia bacterium | reverse complement strand
ATGTTTGGGGTGCGCTAGTCCTACACGCGGGCTACCCGGGCATCGCCGCGCCTTCTGCTTTCGTACTTTTAGTTCCCCGAGGAAACCGAAGGGGGAGGTCCTCCGAGGGGCCTTCCAGGTTCGTGGGGTCGCTCGCGTTCGTCCTCGGTGGATTGGGGGGTGAGGCGCGTCAGGTGCCTCCCGAGCCCGCAACAGCTCCCCGCAGCTCGGCCACCACCGCTTCGCTCAGGATCCCCGCCAACGTGTCGATGGTCTGCTCACCCTCCTCCGCGGTGGCTGCGGCCGGTGTCCCAAAGTAGGCGTGGGGGCCGCCCGCTTCCTCGAAGCTGTGCTTGCCTTCGCGGATCGCTACCGAGAGGCTGGAAGGGTTGGCTGGCAGGCCTTTCCGCAGTTCTTCGCGGACGAGCTGAGGAGCCCGGGCCATTACGACAGAACCCTCGTACTGACCCGCGTGGCATGCGCCGCTCTTGAACTCATCGCTGAGGCGCAGCGCCCAAGGCTTGCGCGTGACATCCGGGAAGATGACTCGAATCTTGCCCTCCAGCTGCTGCTTGGCGGCGTAGAGGGTCCCGATGTGGGTGGGATCCAGGTGGGCGTTGGCCAGTGCCAGATAGCGGATCCCGTGCCGGGCGAGGCTGACCCCCAGGTCGACGAGCAGGGCCGTAGCAGTTTCCGCGCGGATGGAAACGGTGCCTGCGAAGTTACCTGCAAAGTCAGCCACGCTGTAGGCCATGCTCGGCGCTATCAGTGCGTCGACACCGACCTCGGCGAGGCGCTCGACGGCGCGCTCCGCCATGGCCTCTGAAATGATGACGTCGGTGGCCAACGGCAGGTGCGGACCGTGGGCCTCCGTCGCGCCCACGGGGAGCAAGACCACGAGCCGCTCCTTACGGCGTCGTTCCAGCTCTTGATACGTGAGGTCCGCGAGGCGGATGTGCCGGGAGAGAGGCGCCATGGCGCCATCCTCGCTTTGGTGGCCTGGCGCTGACAACCGGATCCTGCGTCGACGGGGGTCGTTCAAGCTTTCCGGGACACGGACCTACCGCGTGATAGCGTTCTCTGGCGAGCCACTATGGGGACGATCGGACTGCTGCTGAGCCACGAGCTTATTTCGCTCCTGGTGCTGGTGTTGTCGCTGGTGCTCGTGGGGAGCGTGTTGCACCAGCGGAGGCCCACTGGCAGCGCGTTCGCTTGGGTGCTGGGCATCGTGCTATTGCCATACATCGCGATCCCGCTGTTCCTGGTGTTCGGAGGGCGGAAGTTTCGCCAGCGCCTGAGCAGCAAGCGCCTGCTGCAGCATCGCTCCTACAGAACACTGCCTCGCGGATTCGAACCGCTAGCCCCAGACGCGACCCACCTGACCTGGCTCGACTCTGGGCAAGAGGCCTTCGCTGAGTTTCTCAGCTGCATCCACGGCGCTCAGCGCAGCATCCGGATCCTCACCTTCGTCATCGGAGACGACGTGAGCGGCCGCGCCTTGGTGCAGGCGCTCACGGAGCGGGCGAGAGCAGGCGTCGATGTGCGGCTGCTGGTCGACGACCTGCTATTCTTTCGCGTGCCCAAGCGTGAGCTTCGGGCGTTCGAGGTCGCGGGGGGGCACCTGTCGCGATTCATGCCGCTCTGGCATCTGCCGTTTCGCGGGCAAGCCAACCTGCGCAATCATCGCAAGATCGCGATATTCGATGGAGCGAAGGCGATCGTCGGGGGAATGAACCTGGCGGACGAGTACATGGGCGATGCTCCGAAGGCGGACCGTTGGCGGGATCTCTCCGTGCTCGTGGCGGGGCCCTGCGTGCCCGAGCTCGATCGTGTTTTCCGTGCGGATTGGGAGTTTGCTGCGAAGGAGGTGCTGCCGAGCGTGGCGCCGGATGACACCCACCTGACCGGCTCGGAGCTGGTACAGGTGCTACCCAGCGGCCCAGATTTGCAGGGCGACCCCATTCACGACGCGTTCCTGGAGCTGTTCTTCCGAGCGGAACGCCGCGTATGGATCGCCACGCCATACTTCGCGCCGGACGAGAGCCTGATCAAGGCGCTGGAGATCGCCGTGCGTCGAGGGGTCGACGTTCGAGTAGTCGTACCTCGCCGCTCGAACCACCCCCTCGCGGATCGCATCGCGGGGCCCTACTTGCGTCAGCTCGAGCAGCAGGGGGTCGGGATCTGGCGTTTTGGCGCCGAGACGACATCCCCAGGCGGCGCCCCGCCCCGCATGCTTCACGCCAAGGCGGTGTTGATCGACTCCCAGCTGGCGGTCGTGGGTTCCGCGAACCTCGACATGCGCAGCCTGCTTTGGAACTACGAGGTCGCGCTGTTCATCCATCGGCGTGCGGACGCCGAGCACTTGTCGTCGTGGTTTCGCGAAACGTTTGCCGAGTCTGCGGAGGGCGCGCCTCACCCCGGCTGGCTTTTGCGTCGCTTCGAGGATGGCGTGCGGCTCTTGGCGCCGCTCGCGTGACCAACTTCGATAGCAGCTTGTGGCCGCATCACGGTGGCGCGACAACTGGCAGGTGAAGCGACGTATTGGTGTGGGCATCCTCTTGGTGGTGGTCGCCGGGTTGGTGACTTTCGTGCTTTGGCATCGCGCGGCGCCCCAGACCGTCGAGGTGACGCGGCGCGAGATCGTACAGTCGATCGTCTCGAGCGGTCAGGTCATGCCGCCTGCAGATATCCGCATCGACGCACTGGTCACAGCGACGGTTACGAGTCTGGAGGCTCGTGAGGGGGATCACGTGAAGGCGGGCCAGCTGTTGCTCCGTCTTGATGACGCAGACCTGCGTGCGCAGCTCAAGCAAGCCGAGGCGCTGCTCGCTCAGGCTAGAGCAGGACATGCGAGCGTGCGGCAGGTCAGTTTCCCCGAGGCGACTCAAGCCTCGATCCAGGCTGAGGCGAACCTGCGCAACGCGAAGACAGAGGAACGCCGCAAGAAGGCCCTGCTGGACGCCGGCGTGATCACGAAGGAGGCGTACGAAGAGGCGAGCCGTGCCCTGACCGTGTTCGAGAGCCAGGCAAAGGCAGCGCGCCTGCAGGTGAAAGCGGCCAAGCCTGGCGGAAACGAGCGGTTGAGCGCTCAAGCGCAAGTGGTGTTTGCCGAGGCGCAGGTCGCCGCGGCCAACGCCAACCTCAAACGCGCAGCCGTACGGGCGCCCAGCGACGCGACGGTCGTAGAGCGGCTGGTGGAGGCGGGAGAGTCGGTACGTCCAGGTTCGAGACTCTTCGTGCTCAGCGCGGAGGGCCGCACTCGGATCAGCATCGAGCCAGATGAGCGCAACCTGGCGCAACTCCAGGTGGGACAGTCCGCGCTCGTTAGCGCCGAGGCCTTCCCAGAGCGCAGCTTCCTCGGGGTATTGGCGTACATCGCGCCTGCGATCAACGCTCAGCGAGGAACCGTGGAGGTGCGCTTGGACGTGCCTGATCCCCCCAAGTATCTACGCCCGAACATGACGGTCTCAGTGGAGGTGACGGTTGGGCGCAAGGCGGATGCCCTGGTCGTGCCGCTGTCCGCCGTGCGTGGACTGGAGAGCGGGCGAACGTGGGTGGGAGTGTGGCAGTCGGGGAAGGAGAGCCGTCAGGACGTGACGCTGGGCCTGCGCGGGGATACACAGGTTGAGCTGGCTTCGGGCGTATCCGTGGGGCAAATGATTGTCGTGCCAAGCGCGGCCCCGATCCAGCGTGGCCCGGAGATGCCTGGGGGCCTGCGATGAGGTTGGCTTGGTTCCTGGCGTTGCGGTTCATGTGGGACCAGCGATTTCAGACTGTTCTCATAGTGACGGGGGTGGGCATCGGCGTGGCCGTGATGGTGTTCATCACGGCATTGATCACCGGACTTCAAACGAGCCTGATCGAGCACACCCTGGGTAGCCAACCTCATGTGATCGTCACGCCGCTCGAGCGCGCAGGGCGCACCCTGGTGGAACCCGGACCGAATCAGGTGTTGCTTCGTCATGTGGAGCGTCCGATGCAGCAGGCCCGATCAATCGACGAGTGGCAGAAAGCAGAGCGCGGGATCTCGCTCCTGCCGGAGGTCGAGACGAGCGTCCCCCTCGCGATGGGACCCGGGACGGCGTTGCGAGGAAACACCGAAGAAGGAGTGCTCATCATCGGCGCCGATCCGTCGCGCCTGGACGCGGTGGTCCCGATACGCACCAAGCTTACTGCTGGGCGCTACGAGGTCACCGGCGCTGATGTCGTGCTCGGCGTGGAGCTGGCGAAGAATCTCGGCGTGGCCGTCGGGGATAGGCTGCGCCTGCGCACTGCCTCGAACGACGGGCAAGTGTACGTGATCCGCGGAGTGGTCGACATGGGCGGCCGTGAGATGAACCGGACTTGGGTTCTGATGTCTTTCCGTGCGGCCCAGACTTTGACCGATCAACCTGGGCGCGCGTCGGCCATCTACGTGCGGATCAAGGACATCTACGCGGCCGAAGCCGTGGCTCGAAGGATCGCTGGCCTCACCGGTCTGACGTCACGTAGCTGGATCGAGAACAACGCACAGCTGATGACGGCGCTCAGCTCTCAGAGCGCTTCAACGACCATGATTCGCTTCTTCGTTCTGGTCAGCGTAGCTATCGGGATCGCGAGTGTGCTGGTCGTCTCGGTGATCCAGCGTTCGAAGGAGATCGGGATACTGAGGGCGATGGGAGCGGCCCGCCAGGTGGTGTTGCGTGTGTTCTTGATTCAAGGCGGCGTCATCGGAGCCAGCGGGGCGGTGGCGGGCTCGCTGTTTGGATTTGGGCTTACGCGGGTGTTTCGCGCGCTCCTCACCAACTCAGACGGCACACCGTTCTTCCCCTTCTCGGTCACTCCTGGATTGTTTGGCTTGGCGCTCGTAGTCGCCACTCTGGCGGGGGTGGTCGCGGGCGTGGTGCCCGCGCGCCGAGCGTCTCGCCTAGACCCTGCTGAGGCGATTCGTAATGGCTGATCGACGGCCGGCCTCACCTGAGTTGGTGGTCCGGCTCTGCGCGATCACCAAGGCGTTCGCGAATGGGGCGACCGTAACGGAGGTGCTTCATGGAATTGACTTCGAGCTGCATCGCGGCGAGCTGTGTGCCCTGATCGGGCCTTCGGGCTCGGGCAAGAGCACCTTGCTGAACATCATCGGGTTGCTGGCCAAGCCGACGAGCGGCTCGCTCTGGATGGGAGGGGAGGAGGCCAGTCAGCTCGACGAGCCGGCGCTCACGGCGCTGCGCAGTCGACAGCTCGGGTTCGTCTTCCAATTCCACCACTTGATTGGTGCGCTGACATGTGTCGAGAACGTGGCCATGCCGCTGTTGATTCGAGGCACGTCACGCTCCGTCGCGCAGGCAAGAGCGACCGAAGCGCTAGCAGAGGTGGGCCTTGCGGATCGTGTGCGGTCACGTCCTTCGGAGCTCTCCGGAGGCCAACAGCAGCGGGTGGCGGTTGCACGCGCCCTGGTCGGGGATCCCCCGCTGCTGCTGGCGGACGAACCCACCGGTAACCTGGACAGCGCGAGCTCCGACGCGGTCTTCGGGCTGCTGCGTCGCCTGAATCGGGAGCGCGGTACTGGAGTGATCGTCGTCACTCACGATTCTCGCATCGCGGAGCGCTGCGACAGCACAGTGGAGCTCGTCGATGGTCGGGTGCACTCCGACAGCCGTTGGAAACTTCAAGTCTAAAGGGTACGCTCGGCAGCGATGGCAGCCTTCGAGCCGGTCGACCTTCCTGAGCAACTGAACATCGCCGAGCGCTTCCTGGTGCAGAGGCTGACGACTCATCGGGACAAGACGGCGATCTTGAGCGGTGACCGAGCGCTCAGCTATGGCCAAGTGGACGTTCTGGCGAACCGCTTCGGTAACTTGTTTCGTCGGCGCGGGGTCGAGCCCGAGCAACGGGTCCTAGTCGCACTGCCGGATGTCCCGGAGTTCGCCGCGGCGCTGTTCGGCACGCTCAAGCTCGGCGCAGCCGTCGTGATGGTGAACAAGGACCTTTCCCAGGACGAGATCGAGTACTTCTACGCATACACCCGGGCGAAGCTGGTGGTGGTCGCGGCGGAACAGCTGGATGTATTCCTCGCGGCAGCGGGGAGCGCTCCGCTGCTCGAGGCGCTCGTCGTCGTTGGCAGCGCGACCCGCGAACAGTTGAACGATCCCAAGGTGGTTAGTTTCGACCAGCTGTCGGGTGACCTGTCGGACGAGCTCGAGTGCTTTCCCACTCATCGAGACGACCCTGCGATCTGGCTGTTCTCCGGGGGGACGACGGGACGCCCCAAGGCGGTGGTGCAGACTCACCGCTCCTTCGCGAATACCACGGAGCTGTACGGCAAGCGTGTGCTGGGGATGCGAGAGAGCGACGTCACACTGAGTGTTCCCAAGCTCTATTTCGGCTATGCCACAGGGTCCAACCTGCTGTTTCCGTTCTCTGTGGGCGCCACCACGGTTCTGTTCCCCGAGCGCTGTACCGCCGAGAAGCTCTTCGAGCTGATCGCGGCGCACCGGCCGACGGTGCTGATCAATGTGCCCACGATGGTCAGCAAGCTGTTGACCAGCGAAGCAGGGGCGGGCGCCGATCTATCGTGCCTGCGTCTGGCCACCAGCGCTGGTGAGGCGCTCCCAGTGGAACTCTACCAGCGCTGGAAGGAGCGATTTGGCGTCGAGCTGCTGGACGGGCTGGGAACAGCGGAGATGTGGCACGTCTTCTTGACCAACCGCCTCGAGGACGTGAAGCCCGGTAGCCTGGGCCGTGTGGTGGAGGGGTTCGAGGTCAAGGTCTGCGACGAAGACGGACTAGAGTTACCGCGCGGAGAAACTGGGTGGCTTTGGGTCAAAGGCGACTCGCGCGCGCTGTGCTATCACCAGCAGCACGACAAATCCGTACAGGCGTTCCGCGGCGAGTGGTACGTGAGCGGCGACATGATCAGCATGGATGCCGAGGGCTACGTCACCTACGGCGGGCGTGGGGACGACATGCTGAAGGTCGGCGGCAAATGGCTGAGCCCAGCCCAGGTGGAGAACTGCCTCTTGGAACACTCAGCGGTGAAG
>JAUILJ010000422.1 GCA_030433055.1 Polyangia bacterium | reverse complement strand
CCATCACCTTCGCCCAGGCAGCCACGAAGTCGTCGACGAACTTCTTTTCCGCGTCGGAGCTTCCGTAGACCTCGGCGAGCGCCCTGAGCACCGAATTGGAGCCGAACACCAGGTCCACGCGCGTACCGGTCCACTTGACGGCGCCGGTCTTGCGGTCCTTGCCCTCGAAGAGATCCGGGTCACCGGCGGTGGGCTTCCACTCGGTGCTCATGTCCAGCAAGTTGACGAAGAAGTCGTTGCTCAAGCTGTCGGTCTTCTGGGTGAAGACGCCGTGCTTGCTGCCGCCGTGGTTTGCGCCGAGGACGCGCAGGCCGCCGATCAGCACCGTCATCTCGGGCGCGGTGAGGGTGAGCAGCTGTGCCCGGTCGACGAGCAACTCCTCGGGCTTCACCGCGTACTTCTGCTTCTGGTAGTTGCGGAAGCCATCGGCGACGGGCTCGAGGTAGCTGTAGTTGTCGACGTCCGTCTGCTCTTGGGAGGCATCGGCGCGCCCCGGCGTGAAGGGCACAGTCACGTCGTGCCCCGCGTTCTTGGCAGCCCGCTCGACCGCTGCGCAGCCTGCGAGCACGATCAGATCCGCCAGGGACACCTGCTTGCCGCCGCTCGCCGAAGCGTTGAACTCGCTCTGCACCTTCTCGAGCACCGGCAGCACCTTCTCGAGCTGGTCAGGTTGATTGACTTCCCAGTCTTTCGCGGGGGCCAAGCGAATGCGGGCGCCGTTGGCGCCGCCCCGCTTGTCGGAGCCGCGGAAGGTCGAGGCCGATGCCCAGGCGGTCGTGACGAGCTCGGACAGCGAGAGCCCGGAATCGAGCACCTTGGCCTTGAGCGCCGCGACATCCGAGGCGGTGATCAGCGGGTGCGTTACCTCCGGGATCGGGTCCTGCCATAGCAAGTCTTCCTCAGGAACCTCGGGGCCCAGGTAGCGCGCCTTGGGCCCCATGTCCCGGTGGGTCAACTTGAACCAGGCGCGCGCGAACGCGTCGGCGAACTGATCGGGGTTCTCGTAGAAGCGCCGCGAGATTGGCTCGTAGTCGGGATGCATCCGCAGCGTGAGATCCGTCGTGAGCATCGTGGGCTTGAGCTTCCGATCCTCGAACGCGTGGGGAATCGTCTCCTCGGCGTCCTTCGCCACCCATTGATGGGCTCCCGCGGGACTCTTGGTGAGCTCCCACTCGTACTTGAACAGGTTCTCGAAGAAGTTGTTGCTCCACTTGGTCGGCGTCTCCGTCCAGGTGACCTCGATGCCGCTGGTGATCGCATCCTTGCCTACGCCGGTGCCGAAGCTGTTCTTCCAGCCTAGCCCCTGGAGCTCCATCGGCGCGGCTTCCGGCTCGGGGCCGACGTGAGTCGCAGGCGCGGCGCCGTGAGTCTTGCCGAAGCTGTGGCCGCCTGCGATCAAGGCGACGGTTTCCTCGTCGTTCATCGCCATGCGCGCGAAGGTCTCTCGAGTGTCTGCGAGGGCAGCGACGGGATCGGGGTTTCCACCAGGGCCCTCGGGGTTGACGTAGATCAGGCCCATCTGCACAGCGGCGAGGGGATTGTCCAGGTCGTCCTTTTCCGTGCGGCGTTTGTCTCCGCCGAGCCACGTCTGCTCCTTGCCCCAGTACACGTCCTGGTCGGGCTCGTAGACATCCTCGCGCCCGCCGCCGAAGCCAAACGTCTTGAAGCCCATCGACTCGAGGGCGACGTTGCCGGTGAGCACGATCAGATCCGCCCAGGAGATCTTGTTGCCGTACTTCTGCTTGATGGGCCACAGCAGGCGACGCGCCTTGTCGAGGCTCACGTTGTCCGGCCAGCTGTTGAGCGGAGCGAAGCGCTGCTGCCCGCTGCCCGCACCGCCGCGTCCGTCACCGACGCGGTAGGTGCCTGCGGCGTGCCACGTCATGCGGATGAAGAACGGCCCATAGTGACCGAAGTCCGCCGGCCACCACTCCTGGGAGTCGGTCATCAGCGCCTTGAGGTCTTTTTTCAACGCGGAAAAGTCGAGGCTCTTGAATGCCTCGGCGTAGTCGAAGTCCTCGCCCATCGGGTTGGACTTGGCTGGGTGCTGATGCAGTAGGTCGAGCCGCAGTTGGTTCGGCCACCAGTCGCGGTTCGACGTGCCGCCGCCCGCTACGTGAAATGGGCACTTGCCTTCAGTCGTCATGCTTCCTCCTCCTCGAGTCGTCTTGCAGGGTAGTTCGCACTCCCCCCTAGCGAATGCCGTACCAGGTCCGCGGGCAGTTTTTGCTGCAGTATTCGCTAGCTAGAGCGAGGATCACCGATATATCGTTGTTCCTGCGCACCGGCATATCGTTGACAACCGGTATGTCGTTGTGGTGTGGCAACGGGTCACGCGCGGAAGATCTCGGAGCCTGCACCAGCTGACGACCGCTGAGGCCGCGAAGAATATCTGATTCCCTTCGGTCTCTTGGCTACGCGAGCGGTCGCTCTTTCCACGGCTCCTTTGGGAGCGCCTCGATGACCGGGTAGTCACCCAGGTTCGTCAGCGCGGCCTCGAGGCCACGGAGGGCGAGCCGATCGTTTCCGCTGACTAGCTCGAGGCGGTGGACACCGCGCGGGTTGTCGAAGTCCTCGACGGTGAACGAGCCGTGGGGGCTAGTGGGATCGACGGCGCCGAGCAGGTGCACGCCGGCTGCGTCGACTCCCAGCAGCACCAACGGCGAACCTCCCCCCTGTATGGCGAGCACGCGGCCATCCAGCAACGCCGTGAACAGCTTGGCGTCCTCGCCCACGGCGATGCGCGTCTGGCCGTAGTCGTCTCCGTCGGGGCGATGGAGCACCAGATCCGTGCCGACGATCTGCGCCAGCCCCCGCCCAACAATCGCCACCGGATCCGAACCCTCGCTTTCGAACAGGAGCGTCGCCTTGCCCGTGGTGAAGTCGCCTTCCCACACCAGCCGCCGCTCCGCCACCAGCGCGGCATGGGTGTCATCGAAGATCTGGTAGTCCACCGGGGTGCCGCCGATGGCGGGCTCGAAGGGGCGCGCGCCCTGATCGTCACCCAGCCAGAAGTCGAAGGTCTTGCCGTTGTACTTGAAGATGACCGCGCTCCCGTTGGGCATCGGGAAGGCCCAGTCGTTCATCGGGTTCAAGGCTTGCATGGCGATCTCCGGCCCTTCGCGCGCGTCGAGCTTCGGCCGGATGGCAAAGCTCTTGCCCAGCGCGGGCTGCTTGAAGTCTCTGTCAGCGAGCTTGCTCAGATCCGCGAGGTAAGCGACGCCCTTCTCGGTGTCGCCGACCACGAGCTTGCCGTCGACCAGCGCAGCCTGGGGCAGCTCGAGCTCGGCTTTGCTCATCAGCTTGAGCACCCCGCCGTCGACGCGGAACACCTCGATCAAGCGGGCGTCTTGGCGCCCCAGGTTGTGGTTGTGGAAGCCGCCAAAGCACACGATGGTTCGCCCGCCGTCGGCGAAGAGCGTGCGCTCCTGCACGGAGTTGACCTTCTGCGTCGCTACCCCACGGAGCCCTACTCGCTCGTAGAGGCTGAAGCCTTGCAAGATCGTCAGCACGATCAGGTCCTCCCCGATGTAGTGCGCCGCCTTCACCTGGTCGGCGTCGCAGGTCATCCGGATCTGTCCCTGAGCGTCGATCTCGAAGACCGAGGAGATGTGATTGGGGATCGACGGGTGTTTGCCCGCTCTCGGGTGACGTCGATGCCCAGACACCAGCATGTGTCCGCTAGGTGAGAGCGCGAGCACCGGGCGATTCGTGTCCCACCAGGGCTGCGAGGCTTGGCCTTCGGCGGGCGCGGGCGGGTTGGGGGAGCCGTCAGGCGTCGCGCCCAGGTGCTTCACCTGGGAGTCGTCGCGTACGAACTTGACGTGGCCCGACTCGAGCTGGTCCGGGTAGGGGTCCCTGAGCTTGGCGAGTATCTCTTGGACTTGCTGGCGCACGCGGATCAGGTCCACGCCTCCGACCTCACGCCGCGACTCGTTCTTCAGCTCCTCGACCAGCGTCACGGCGTCGCGCACCAAGCGGCTTTCGCTATTCCGTACGGCAGCGATGATGTCGTCCAGCCACGCGTCCCCGAAGAAGTAGCTTCGCCACAGCCAGTACAGCCCGGTGGGGGGGAACTTCGCGAGATGGGGCCCCTCGAGAGCCTTCTCGGGCGTCCAGTCCAGTTGGTTCTTGAGGTTGTTGGGATCGGGCGCCTGCCCCGTCAACGCGTGGGCGAGCCACCAGGCGCGGGGCTGCACGACGTCCAGCAAGTTGCGTGGTGCTTCGCCCTCGAGCTGCAGTTCGTCCTCCTCTTCGAGGACCTCGTCGTCCACGAGGCGCTCGCAGATGAAGGAGAAAGGCCAGGGGCCAGCGTTTACTCGGCCAAAGGCTGGCTCGAGCGCTGCTCGCCGCTCTCCGGCGTCCCCGCTGCTGTCGTAGACGGACATGATGCGCAGCACGGTGGGAATGTCCCAGGCGATGGGGCCGGTGAAGAAGCCCTCTTCATGCGACCAGTTCACGACGTGGGCGGTGTCTCCCGCGTTGGGGATCTGCAGCATCAGCGTGTCGCCGTCGCCGGGGATCTCCGCGAGGAAGAACACCAGCGTCATGACTTGGAGCACGGGCTCCACGACGCGCCCGCTCGCAGCCTGAGCGACTGCTTCCTCGAAGCAGTTCGCAGCCTCGAGCAGCTGCTTCGGGTGTGACAGCAGAAAGCCACCGTCCTGGGGCTCGTGACGCGCAAGGTCAGCGGGGACGTTGTCACCGAGGAGCTCGCGCCACTGCCCAGCTACGGGCAACGGCTCAGCGGACAGCTCCTGACGCAGGGACTCAGGGATCGACTCGAATGACATGCAGCGCCTCCCGTTTGGGACTAATGGTTCGAGTCGAGATTACCACCGGGGAGGCGCTGTTCCTTCCGACGTCGCGAGTCAGCGAGCCGTACTTGAAGGGGCTTCGGAAACGCAGTCTCCCGTCATGGGTTGGGGGGTGAGGTACGCTGCAGCCATGCTGCATCTGTTGCTCGGTCCCGTGGGTGCCGGGAAATCGACCTACGGCCGGAAACTGGCGAACGAACGGCGCGCGCTGCGCCTGACCCTGGACGACTGGATGGCCAGGCTGTTTGGCGATGATCCTCGCCCGGAGACGGAGCGTATCGCTTGGTACACAGAGCGCACCGCGCGCTGCCTTGGGCTGATCTGGGAGCAAACCGAGGAGCTGTCCCTGTTGGGGATCGACGTGGTGCTCGAGCTTGGGCTGATCCGCCGAGAGCAGCGAGAGGCCTACTACGCTCGAGTCGACGCGGCCGGCTTGGAGCTCACGCCGTATCTGATTGACGCGCCCCGCGCTCTCCGCCGCGAGCGCGTCATGCGGCGCAACCAAGACCGTGGGGAAACATTTCACGTCGAAGTGCCTCCCCAGTTCTTCGAGCTGGCGAGCGATCTCTGGGAGCCGCCCGACGAACAAGAACTCGCCGAGCGTGGCGTCGTGGTGGTCTCTCGAGGCGACTAGCGGGCGCCATTCAAAGCGGGCACGATCCAGTCGGCTGATGATGGGACGCTAGAATTTCGGGGGAACCGACTGCGACCTCGATTCTGCGAGACGCAGCTTGCGAAGCGCTCGTCCGCGTGACCCCCAAGACGCAGCATTCCAGGCTAACCTGTGGAGGTGGCGGAGTGGGATCGAGGGCTGTACGAGGCGCTGCTCACCGAGGAGCTGGAGTCGCGCCTGCTCGAACTCTCTGAGCGGCTGGTTGCCCAACAGCGAGAACTCCGTTCAGCCGAGGCTGCGGATCGCATCGCGCTCCATCTGAGCCGTGTGATCCAGCGGGCGATCGAAGGACTCGGCGAGGACAACCGCGTGAGTGACGGTATCGCGCTGGCGCGCCGAATCGTCTCGGAGCTCGGCGTTGCGCTGGATACGACCGCCATCGCCAGCGACGCCCCGGTTGTGCCGGGGCGTGTGCTGCGGGCGGTGGAGCGCATGTTGCCGGACGGCAAAGCAGAGACGCTGCAGGAACCACTGATTCCGCTCCTTGATACGGCCCTGCTCACGAACGCACCGGGTGAGCCAAGCGTTGGAAGTCAGCTGAAGACGGAGATCGCGTCTGCCGACCGCATCGACCTCGTGATGGCGTTCGTTCGGCAGAGCGGGATCCGACCTTTGGCGGAGGCGTTGCGGGTCCACTGCGAGCAGGGGCGGGAGCTTCGGGTTCTCACCACCACCTACACGGGCACGACCGAAGGCTTCGCGCTTGAGCGGCTGCACGAGCTCGGGGCAACCATCCGGATCTCCTACGATGTGGGGATGACTCGCCTCCACGCCAAGGCCTGGTTGTTTCACCGGCGATCGGGCTTTTCGACTGCGTATGTCGGTTCGTCGAACCTGACTCACTCGGCTCAGGTGACGGGCCTCGAGTGGAATGTGCGCGTGTCCGGGGCTCGCAATCCCGCCGTGGTCGAGAAGATCTGCGCTGTGTTCGACAGCTACTGGAATTCGGGAGATTTCGTTGACTACGATCGCGACGAGTTCCGTGAGCGGGCCGCAGTGGATCCTCGCGCCGTACCAGTCGTGCTGCTCAGCCCGGTCGAGATCCGACTCGAGCCGTTTCAGGAGCGGCTCCTCGAGCAACTCGAGATTTCTCGCCTTGCCGGCCGTCACCGCAACCTCCTTGCTGCAGCGACTGGAACCGGAAAGACGGTGATGGCGGCGGTCGACTACGCCCGGCTCCGACCGCAGCTTGCCCGCGACCGACTGCTGTTCGTGGCGCATCGCGAGGAAATACTGGAACAGAGCCTGGCGACCTTCCGGCATGCGCTTCGAGAGCCCGCGTTCGGTGAGCTGTGGGTCGGTGGCAAACGCCCCCAGCGCTTCGAGCACGTGTTCGCGTCGATCCAAAGCTTGAGCGCTGCGGGCCTCGGGTTGCTCGACTCGGACCACTTCGACGTAGTGGTCGTCGACGAGTTTCATCACGCCGCTGCTCCCTCCTATCGAGCGTTGCTTGAACACCTCACCCCCAAGGAGTTGCTCGGGCTCACGGCGACTCCCGAACGCAGCGACGGCTTGCCGGTGCTCGATTGGTTCGACAACCGCATCGCAGCCGAGCTGAGGCTCTGGGATGCG
>JAUILJ010000421.1 GCA_030433055.1 Polyangia bacterium | reverse complement strand
TGGATCTCGTAGGGGCGCTCGGTAGTAGCGAGGATCTTGGTTAGCTTGACGCCGTCAGCTTCGTAGCTGAACTCGCAGGTCTTTCCGTCGGCCTTGACGATCTTCCAGTCGACGGTGTCGACGTCGAGCTGCCAGGGCGCGCCGCCTTGGTCGTGGGCCGCCGCCTGGCGCCAGTGGAAGCGCAGTGAGCGTCGAAACTCGTACTGCGCGGTCGCGAGGTCTAGGCCGTGATCATGCTTGCGGTACTTCGCGGTGAGCAGCTCGTAGCGTGTGAGCGATGCGCCCTGGGTCGAGAAGCTCGCGCGAAACTCGGGGGTCCACAGGTCACAGGTCTTGGCTGCCACCCGTGTCTTCGGAGCATCGCGAAACTCGCGGCCGAGGGGCTGCGGTTCGTGCGTTTTTTTTCCGTTGCACTTGGTGAACGCGAAGTAGGTCAGCAGACCCATCGCGATCATCAGCAGCAAGCGGGAAGCGCCGCCACGTTCCATTCCGAAGTACTCCGATCGTGATTCTTTTGGGTTTTGCCGGGCCTCTCAGGCGCGGCAACGACAGTCTGATTCGCCGCTCGGGGGAGACTCCGTCAGTCGAGTCTCGGATCCCGAACCGGCTGCCGTGTCCACTTCGCGGCCCGTCGAGTCGCCTTGCGAATCTCGGGGCGGCGGCGGTGGATCATAGCCACCCGGATTGAAAGGATGGCAGCGCGACAGCCGTCGCAGGGTGAGCCAACTACCACGGATTGCCCCGTGGTACTCGATGCATTTCAAGCCGTAGTTCGAACAAGAAGGGTGGAAGCGGCACACGTTCCCCAGCAGCGGCGACAGCAGCAGCTGGTACAGCCGAATCAGCCAGATCAGGAGTTTGGCCACCATGGGGGTCAGGAGTGTGCGGCCTTCAGCTTGGGGCCGCCAGCTTGGCTGCGCGCTTTTCTGCGTCTCTCCGAGCTTGAGCGATGCGCTTCAGCAGCGGATCTCGAGCCGCCGAAAACTCGCCGGCCACGTCATGCAGTGTGAGCTCCCCAGGGCTTCGCTTTGCGATCACGACGAGATCCACGTCATCGGGCCAGGGCGCTCGGCTCGTGCGGAACGCCTCGCGAACCAGGCGTTTCATACGGTTTCGCGCCACCGCGTTGCCGACACGACGGGAGACGGTGAGACCAAGCCGCGCTGGACCTCCATCCCCACGCACGTAGACGACGAGCACGAAATGGCTGGTGTGCAGCCGCCGGCCAGCTTGCTGACAGCGACGAAAATCTGCGGGGGAGCGCACGCGTCGAAGCGCGGGAAAGCATTGCCGCTCATCCCGCGCTTTCGAGCTCTGGTTCACGACCGGAGCGATTACTTCTTGTACGCCGACACCGCGAGGCGCCAACGGCCCTTGCGGCGACGGTTCTTCAGGACCTTCTGGCCACCGCTGGTCTCGAGGCGCTTGCGGAAGCCGTGGGTGCGGAGCCGGCTGATGTTGTGCGGCTGATAAGTGCGCTTCATGGTGTCTCTTATTCAGGCTGAGCCGCTCGAGGTTGCCAGCGACAGGGCGCTGGGTACCGCTGCAGCGGCGATCTCAAGTTCGAAGGGTAGCCGAGGCTGCCCGGAAAATGGGCGGGGAGTGAGCCACGTTGGGCTGACTTCGTCAAGGCTGCACCGCTCCGGGTAGAGACGACAAAGGCGCCGTCTCTTCGACGAGCGCCTTCCGCTTTTCAACCCGGTGACTTGGTCAACCTGGAACGAACTCCTACGCCGGGACGTGGGAGGGAAGTGAACCTCACTTGGAGTGAGGCGGCATCTTGGCTTCTTTGAACACCACGTGCTGGCGAACGACGGGATCGTACTTCTTGATCTCCATCTTGCCCGCCTGCTTCTTCTTGTTCTTGGTGGTGTAGTAGATGAAGCCGGTGCCGGCGCTGGAAACTAAGCGGATATTGTCACGCATGGCGCGCGGGCTCTAACACGCACCTGACCCCCCAGCAAGGCATTCCATTCACGCAGCGCCGCAGTCTCTCCCCATCGGGTTCGGGGGTTAGACGAGCCGGTGCTCGCCGTGGCTCACCAGAGCAGTCCCGCCGGGCTCACCCGGGCCCTGTGGCGTCAGGCGGAAGTTGGACCGGAGCCGCCCTACAGCCTGGCGCTGAGCGCGTCCTGCAACTCCCGAATGTTTCGGGCGTTTTGTCCAAAGTCACCCTTGCCCACACGGGACTTGCTGCGGATCCAAACCTGAGTCCAGCCGTCACCCGTCTGGGAAACACGAAGCCAGATGTCGTCTTTGAAGCGGAGCAGGCGCGTGGTCCGAATCGCATGCAGCTCGTCGTCCGTCTGGCTCTCGATGGTCCAGTGATCCAGTGATCCGACGGCGCCCGCAGCAGCCTGCAGCACCTTCTCCGGTGGGTGATTGAAGCGTTGAGGCTGGATGTCCGGATATTGCGGGGTTTCCCCCGTCGCGACGTCGTTGATGATCGGCCACACGGTGACGGCTGGTGTGAGGCTGCCGGCGCTGTGCGTCAAGGCGAACACGGCAACAACGCCCGCTGTCGCCCAAACTGCGCGCCGCCAGTGGCGCCGAGTTTCTGTGGGGAAACCCATGATTGGGGCGTCGGACCCGCGCTGCCCGATGGCAACCCCCGAGGGGCACCTTTGCCAAGGCGTGCTCGCCAGGGCCACGAACAAGGGCGCCGCTGCCGCGGCGCCCTGCTCGTACCTGTCGTGACTCCCCGAGCGAAGCCGGCTATTCGATGATGCGGAACTCCACGCGGCGGTTCTTCGCGCGGCCCTCCGCGGTGTCGTTGGGCGCGACGGGCTTGTCAGGGCCGAAGCCTTCGGACTCCAGTCGGCTGGCCTTGATGCCCTTGCTGATCAGGTAGTCCATGCAGGCCTTCGCGCGAGCCTTGCTGAGGCGTGTGTTCAACGCCTGCGAGCCGCGGTTGTCGGTGTGCCCATGCACGGCGATCCGCAGGTCGTCGCGAGACCTGAGCAGCGCCACGACCTCATCGAGGATCGGGTAGCTGACCCGCTTGATGAGCGCCTTGCCCGTCTCGAACTGGATGGGCTGCAGCAGCTGGATCTCGTCGGATCCCTCCACGAACTTCGTGGCTCCAGGGCAACCGTTCTTCTCGGCGACCTTGTTCTTGAGCCCCGGCTCCGTGGGACAGGCGTCCTCCGCGTCGGGGATGCCGTCCTTGTCCGGGTCTTCTTCGGGGCAACCGTCGCTGTCCTGAACGCCGTCCTTGTCCTCGGGCTCATCGGGGCACTTGTCGATGTCGTCGAGGATCCCATCCCCATCGCGATCGGCGGGAGCTGGGCAGCCGTCGGTCGGGTTGGGCTGCTTGCCGTCCTCCTTGACCGTGGGGCAAGCATCGACGTCGTCGGGGTAGCCGTCGCCATCCGTGTCCCTGTCCTGCATGTCGACGTCCGGTGCGTCGCGGTAGCGGCGCGCGACTTGCCCGGGCTCGGTGTCTTCGATCGTGGTGAAGGTGCCGATCTGCGCCAACACGCGGACGTCCGGGGCGCCGGAGCCCGCTGCGAGCCGCGTGCCGCCGCCTCCCTTGAAGTACCAGCGCTTTTCATCGTCGAGGGCCAGCCGGATCAGCCCGAGCCACTCGAAGTCAGTGTTCTTGCCTGCGAAGAAGCTGCTGTGGTCATCCGGGCCGACGTTGCCGAGGCCGGTGGTGCCCCACAGCTCGCCGCCCAGCAAGATATCGCCTTCGCGCAGCGGCAAGTAGGCACCACCCGCGTAGCGCAGCTCGCTGGCGAGGAAGAGGTTTCCGTTGGCCCCTCCGATCCCTCGTTCCGGACGGAAATGGGGCCCGATGTTACCGCTGATGTAGAACGGGCCGAAATCGAACTCGGCGGAGCCGTACAGGTATCCGGTGAGCTGGTCGTCGCCCGCGAACGACTCGGCGTCGCCGACCGGGATCCAGAGCGCGCCACCGCCGCCGAGCCTCATGAACCCATTGTCGGTCTCGAAGGCCCGCACCCGCGCGTCCAGGCGGATGTCGTGGAGCGCCACGGTCCGGCGTTCCAACCCGTTGCCGATCCCGTTGACCGATGGATCTGCCCCACCGTCCTGGAACACGGCTACTGGAATGGTGATGTTCACGCCCAGGCGGCTCGCGAGCTCGGCGCCAGCCTGGAGGTGGGCGATCAACTGGTGACGCATGATCGTCTCCGAGTCGCGCTCTGCCTTGGGGTCATCCGTGACTACGGAGGTCCGCAGCGGGTTCAACGTGTATCCCAGCGCCGCCGCACCGTAGATGCGCGTCTTGGGCGACATGTATGGCCGCCAAACCGCGAACCCATCGTCAGGCGCGCCGCTCAGCTGGATGCGATCCAGGTAGAACGTGGTCTGCTGCGCGTGAGCTTGGGCGCTGAGGAAGAGGACCGCAAAGGCCGGAAGGACAACTGAGAGCAAGCGCCGGATCTGAATCATTCTGCCTCCGCAAGGTGGGCAACCTTGCATACCGCGAGAGGGGCGAGGTCACCTCCGTCCAGCCCGTGGGCTGTGTCCAAGCTGCCGCGCACTGGGCGCCCGCTACGCTGCGGGGCGGCCATTCGGCGTTGGATCCAGGCGTAGTGACTCACGAGATGAGGACACTAGCCGAGGCGCGAGGGGTTGAGAATGCCTTTGCGGGCAGACAGCGGCGTCGGGCTCGGAGGAAACTCGTATCGCTCCGGGCTGCCCTCCGCGGCGGTTTGCGTCGCTAATCCGGCTCTAGAACGCCGCGAAGAGTTCAGCGACCCACCAATTGCCCTTTTCGTCCTGAACGATGCCGACACCGACCTCGGTAAAGCCGGGGTGCAGCAGATTGCCGCGGTGGCTGGGGCTCAGCCAGAGGGTGCGGTGTGCCCGCTCCAGGCTGCGAGCGCGGGCGACGTTTTCCCCCGCCAACCGGGGCTCAAGCCCTGCGGCCAGGATGCGGGCCTTGGGATTGCCGTCGCCCACATCGTGGGCGAGCAGGTTCTTGTCGCGCATGGCCTCCGCGTGAGCCCGAGCAAGCGCGTCGAGCTGGGGGTTCCGGCGCAGCTTGTTCAAACCTTGACTGACCCGGGCGTTGTTGAGCCAGGTTTCCAGCTGCAGCTCGGGCGGGCCCTCGACCGCACCCTCACCGGGAACCGCGCTCGCGTCGGGTGCCTTCGGGGGGGCCACGTCCGTGTAGAACTCGACCTCGAGCAGCGGACGAGGTCCCGATGCAGTCGTTGCCAAGAGCTGAGCGACCCAGCGGCCCGGCTGATCTGCGCTGAACGTTGCGTTGATTCCAGACGCTGAAAGCGAGGTCAGTACGTTCTTGGGTCGGCCGCCGGGTCCCAGCACGACCAGCTGAGCCTCGGTCGCCTTCACGTGGAGCTTCGCCTCGAAGCGCACGAACGTGCCGGTGCGCTGCCGGAGTGGGATTGCGCGCGCGAGGTCGGCGAGGGCGTCGACTGCAACCAGGGCGAGCACTTCGTGTTCCCCGTCGCTGACTTTCGCGACGCCGCAGCGCATCTGGCCTTCCGTGCGGGAACGCTTGACCCAGGCCTGGATGCGCTGAATCACGTCCTGATCGTCGAGGCTACCGCCTTCGAGCGTCCACACCCGGGGCCAGACATGGGGTGAGCCCTGGCTGCGCAGCGCGAACACGACTTCTGCCATGTCGGGTTCGGGAGCGCCCGCGAGCTGGAGGTTCGCTACGTGAGTCGCCACGCGATGTAACGCAGCCTCCCCCTGGCCGCAGGCAGCGAGGAACTTTTGCGTGGACGGATCCGGGGCTGCCTCCGCCTGGGGTGGGGTGGCGGAGTCTCGCCAAGCCAAGGGTTGGTCGAAAAGCGGTTCCGTAGGGATATTTGGCGTGCCGGCGTCGTCCGGAGCCTCGATCAGATCCGGAGGCAGCGGCGCTTCTCTGGGGGTACAGCCCAGCATCAAGCACCAGCAGAGCCAACAGGCGCGCCGCACGGATCAGTCCAGGACGAAATGCTCGACGTAGTCGATCACGGCCCGGTGGTGCTTGGGAGGCGCCACGCGCAGCCACTCGGGGCGATGTCGCCCGATCACGTCGAACAAGACGAACTCCGGAAGCTGGCCGGAACTTGCAAGGTTCATCCAGCTGCCACCTCCGACTTCCGGCTGAGCAACAGCGGGAGGCGCTGAATCGGGTGCGCCAGCGGGCGGCGCTGGTGGTGCCCCAGGGTGCGCCGGGGCCGCGGCAGGCGGTGTGGATGCGGCTGGCGGTGTGGATGCGGCTGGCGGTGTGGATGCGGCTGGCGGTGTGGGGAGGTCAGGGGGCGCCGTGGCCGCGGCCTCGTAGCACATCAACTCCTCGCCCATGCTCAGCCGATAGGGCCTGTCCAGCCCCAGCATCCGACGCCGGAACTCTGGCTCGTACCGCAATGCCGCACGGCAACGAGCGTAGGCGCGCCCGCTGGGTGTCGGCGGAGCGGCGATGCGGACATAGCCATCCCGCCCCACCTCGATCAAGCTCGGGATGGGGTGCGAACGCGGGCGAACCCGAAAGTAGCGCTTGGCAATTGCCCAAGCACGAGGGCTCGTCGGGTACAAGGCGAGCGCCATCGCGAGTTCGTGTTTCGCCTCAGGGAGCCGACCTTGCCGAGCCAAGAGCTCAGCCAGTGTCCGATGGCCATCAGGGCTCCGGGGGTCGATCGCCAGGGCGCGACCCGCGGATTTCATGGCCGCCTCGTCGTTTCCGCGCGCCCCTTGAACTGCAGCCAGGAGCAGCCACAACGCAGGCACGTCGCTTACTCGTGTCAGCACGGCGCTGAGCTTCGTCTCCGCGTCCGCCCAGTCCTTCCGCTCCACCGCGGCGTTGGCTTGATCAATCTCGGCCTGAGCGCCGGGGGGCGGCGTGGCCCACACCAACCCGATGTCCGCCTCGGAGTTGGACACCGCTCGGACCCAAGGATCGGGCTCTTCCGGTGCTGCCGGCCCGTACTGGGCGGCCCAGTTGGCGAGACTGGGATCGGTCAGATCGCTCATCACGTACAGCAAGGGCGAGCCCGCGATGGTCTGGTCCACGGCGCTGCGTGCCCGATCGCCTCGCGCCGGGTCGAACGGCGGCGCGTTGGCGAAGACGAAGCGGTCCAGGGATGGGTACACGCGTCGGGCA